>RGTE01000176.1 GCA_010025475.1 Verrucomicrobiota bacterium | reverse complement strand
TTCCGCAACCGCCGGTCGCTGGAAGCCGATGGGAAAATCCAAAAAGGCCTACCAGTACGTGGCGGAAGGCCAGTTGCGCTGTTCATTCAATAACGAGCAGTCCGACCAATGGTGGATCTGGGGTAAAAGCATTCATAAAATCCCGACGGCGGCCAATTGGTCGGTCTCCGCCGAGGTCCAACTCCCCCAGTCCCGCCCAAGTGGGCCTGCGCCGGACCGTTGCAAGGCCGGATTCGCGATCGGCAATCTGCCCAGCGGCAAGCAGGTAATTTTTGTGAAAATGAGAAGATATTTCGATGAGGGTACTTACGTGATTGCAACGGACACTGACTTTTCCCCCGGCAAAGACGATGAGAACTTCAATTATCAAAGCTTTTACGATCGTTATCTTCTCCGATTTAGCCATGATGCCTTGCGTCAGCAGGATTCTCTTGAGGTGCAGGGTCAGAACGGTGCCAATCCGCCCGAGATCCTCATGAATGCGACCTTTCGCAGCCAATTGTGCGCCTCTCCGCAGGTGGGGTTGGCGGCGGGGGTTTCCGGCAAACCCTACTGGCCGCTAAACAACACCACACTTGGCCTGGATAACTGGGTTGTGGAGAAAAACGATCCCGACCCGATCGATTTGAATGTTCAGAATTCCTCCTCCAAGGGTGTGGCCTATTCCGTGGCGGTGACCGGTCTCGATCTGATCAACCAGAAACTGACCGGCACGGTGGCAATCACCGTAGGATCGGCCTCGGCCACACTGCCGATCACGGGCTCGATCGACAAAAACGGCTACTTTGCCCTGACGGCCAAGGGAACCGGGGCCAACAAGGGGTTCGGTTGTGTGCTTCTCTATGACGTGGCGACCGGGACCTATCGGCCCAGTAAAAACACCGTGACGGCACCGAAGCAAAAGGCGATTAAATTCTGAAATATTTCTCCACGATTTCTGTGGCCACCCTTTTGGCGTTGGCTTTGCCAAGTCCGAAGATCTGGGCGCTGGAAAAGTGGGAAGGAAGTGATGATTTTTCCTCCGCCTCGGTCTCCAACACCAAGTGGACCCAAGGAAAGAGCAGTGCCAAGCGGGACGCCTCATGGTTTGAGCAAAAGGTGGTTTACACCACAACCGTGCCGGATTCTGACAACTCAGCCGCTTGGGCGTGGGGCGGTCCAAAGAAAATGTTTTCTGTATCCACCTTCCGCAGTTGGGAAATCTCCTGCGAGGCTCTGTATCCTGAGGCAGGCCCTAGTGCAAACCTATCCGATGCGGTGATAGGGTTGTCGGTGGGGTGGTTTCCTAATCAAAAAGCCTACCGGGCGGTTTATGGAAGAATTCACGTTTCCTACGATGCCTTCGGTAATCTCGTGGGCACCGCAAGATGTGAGTCGGATTTCAATTTTGAACTGCGGGCAAGTAGCATGGGAGGCGGACCCGCGGAAGAAGACGGATCTTTTCCGACCGGCTACGGTCGCTTTGGCCTGAAGCTCAGGCACAACGCCCTTACGCAAACTGACCGGTTTGAGGTGATGAATCTTGATAGCAATGAGGTGCTCTACTCGCGAACCGATACCAGCACGCTTTCCCTGAGTCCCATGTGCGGTGTTGCTTTCTTTATGGAACTGGATGACAACAGGATCTGGCCTGGTTTGTCCAATAATATGGCTGTCGATAACTGGAAGATGGAGGCGTTTACTCCCGACCCGATCAATCTGAATTCCAAAACCAGCATCTCAAAGGGAGTGAATTATTCCGTAGCCGTGACCAATCTGGGCATGGCGGGGGCCAAACTGAGTGGCACAGTCGCGCTGACGGTGGGCTCGGCCTCGGCCACACTGCCGATCACGGGCTCGATTGATAAAAACGGATACTTTGCCCTGGCAGCCAAAGGAACTGGCGCCACCAAGGGGTATGGGTGTGTACTGCTCTATGACGTGGCGACTGGAACCTACCGACCCAACAAAAACACCGTCACCGCACCCAAGCAGAAGGCGATCAAGTTTTGAGAGACCGGATGTCCATGAAAAGTACCATTCCAACGGCCGTCGTATTGTGCGCCCTCATTGTGGCAAACCAGCTACCCGCGGCGGAAAAGTGGGAGGGGACGGATGACTTTTCCTCCGCTTCAGTTTCGAGCACCAAGTGGACCAAGGGCAAGAGCGGACCAGAGAGGGAGGTTGCATGGTTTGAGCAAAAGGCGGTTTACACCACGACCGTGCCGGATTCCGACAACTCGGCTGCCTGGGCTTGGGGCGGTCCAAAAAAAATGTTTTCTGTTTCCACCCTTCGTAGTTGGGAGATTTCCTGTGAAGTCACCTATCCGGCGACTGGCCCTAGTACAAACCTGTCCCAGGCAGTGACGGGATTGGTGGTGGGGTGGTTTCCGAATCAAAAGGCCTACCGGGCAGTTTATGGAAGAGTTCACGTATCTTACGACGGTTACGGTAACATTGTCAGCACCACACGATGTGAGTCGGACTTTAATTTTGAGTTGCGGGCAAGC
>RGTE01000175.1 GCA_010025475.1 Verrucomicrobiota bacterium | reverse complement strand
GGGATATGTGTCATTGTAGTAGGAAGCAAATTGAGGCCCACCAGCCGCCAAATTCACCGTCACGCTCACGTTGCTGGTGACCGTGCTGTAGTTCGCCGTATCCGTCGGGGTGAAAGTCACACCATAGCTGCCGCTGCCCGTGGGCACGGTGGAAGGTGTGGTCCACGCAAAGGCGCCCGGCACGCTGGCGGTTCCCCCGCTGAGGGTGGAGGCGCTCAACGCCTGCCCCGCAGTGATCGCGCTGGCTGTAGGCGCAGCGGTGATGGTCGGCACGCTCTTCTGCACCCCGATCGTTCGAGCCCCGGAAAACCGTACCGGGGTCGTGCGGCTGGCACCGTACTCAATCACCTTGCCTCCATCGGCCTTTTCATCGTTCCACTTGCCCGAGCCCGTCTTGATCTGCATGGCGTCCTCCACTCCTTGATCATTGTTGGGCTCCCCGCTGTTCCAGTTGGCGTACTGCCCGGCCGGCGCGCTTCCCGTGGAAGACCCGTTCCAGAAGTTTTCGCCGGCTTCGGGACCATCCATCCACCTCCACTCACCCTCCACCGCAATATCGGAGGCACCCAGCCATGAGCTGGTGCTAATCATGGACAAGACAAAGGCGTTCTCTCCCGCCGTGGTGACGTTGGCCAAATATCCACTTTCCCCGTGGATCTGGCTCGCGAGAGCCGTGGTCCGCGCATTATTGAATCCGGTCGTCCAGGAATGGAACTCATACACATGCCCGCCGTAAGGAATGCCCCGACCCAACGCCATCCGGATCAAACGATCTGCCGTCGACGTGCTGGTGGTGGAGAACTGCACCGCCCGCAGGGCCGCTTGCCAAGCCGCCCGGCTGCCCCCGTACGGAATCATAACTCCCGTTGATCCCCGGATAGGCGACGCTGTTGAAGGGCAACTGCAGGGTGTCCCCCGTGCTGAAGCCTTCCTCGATCCGGATCCGCGCATCCGTGAGGGTCTGGGCGGTGTCGTCCTGGATGACCAAGCCGGCATCCACCGCCACCGCAGAACCGGTCAATTGATAGCCTCCGGGAGCGGTCGTGAGTTGCAACGTCAACGGAACCGGCGGGGGTAGAACCACCACTTGGTTGGTCAGAGTGGCTCCACGAACATTCGTATCATTCGGCGTGAAGGTCACGCCGACATCGATCCCGGCGGAAGCGTTCAGTTGAACCGCGCTCAGCGGGGTGCCGGATTCGATCGAAGTGATCTCCCCCCAGGTCAAAACCGCCTGCGCCTGATCGATCCGGAAGAGGTTGGTGGTGCTGCCCGTGTAGTTGGGATGCTCGACGGTGGCCACCACCAAATAATTTCCGGCATCGACCGGCGGGTTGGTGGATCCGTTGTAAGTTACCGAAACCGGCAGGTTGCTGGGGGAAGTGAAGACGCTCACCCCCTTCGCGGTGGTGTCATAGGTCTGCACCAAATCCGCCAGTGTCACCGCGGCCGCCCCCTTGCCAATGACCAAGTTCGACACCGTCACGGGCGCAGCCGCGTTGAAGTTGGTGTTCCCACCCTGCCGCGCGGTGATGGCCAAAGTTCCCACGCCTTGGAAAATCACGCGGTTGTTGGACACCGAGGCCAGATGGCTGTCGGAGACCGTGTAGACCAATGCCAGACCTGAACTGGCCGATCCGGAAAGAATCGCGCTGGATCCCACCCCATACGGCCCGGCGGAAATCTGACTCATGGTGAAACTGATCGTCTGATTGCTCTTGCCCGCTTCGGTCGTGGGTGCCGGTGCGCCGGTCACCGCATTGGTGCTGCCCACTCCGAGTTGGCCGCCCTCATTCAGTCCGGTGGCCAACAAGGTTCCGGACTCGTCCAGCGCAAAGGTCTGGTACGCCCCGCCCGCGATCTCCTTGGAGCCGTACAGGGCCGGAACCTCCGTGGGCGTGGGCACAGAGTACGGGGCGTTCGTGGTGCGGTACCCCAGCCCCAGCTCGCCGTTGAAGTTGTAGCCCCACGCATAGACCTTTCCGCTGGAGGCGATCGCGTGGGCCCGATCGAGCCCTGTCACCAGTTTGGTGATGAATGCGCCGGCCGGGAAAGTTAACCGCGTCGGAACGTTCGTCGAAACGACGTTCGTCCCCAGCCCCAATTGGCCCGCATTGTTCAAGCCGCAGGCATAGACCGTCCCGTTGGTGGTCAGGAACAGGGAATGCTTGTCCCCTGCCGCCAACTGCTTCACCCCGGCGAGACCGGAAATGAGCCGCGGTTGGTTGGTTCCGGAAAGCGTGGGATACCCCAGCTGACCGGCATTGCCCCGGCCCCAGGCGTAGACGTTGCCGGAAGAGTTCAGTGCCAGCGAATGCTCTGCCCCGGCGGCGATGGCGGTGATGCCGCTCAGGGAGCCAATCTGCGTGTTCGTGCGGATCGACATGGTGGAAACACCGAGACCCACCTGGCCTGAGCCGTTGTCCCCGAAGCCATAGACCTTCCCATCCTTGCCGAGCAGGAGGCTGTGCCGGCCTCCCGCCGCGATCG
>RGTE01000174.1 GCA_010025475.1 Verrucomicrobiota bacterium | reverse complement strand
TTCCATGGAATGTGGGAATGTTGGGTGAGGGGTAGGTCCGTTTTTGTCCTACCCGTTCGGGCAAGATGGAATCATGGGAAAAGAGCCAAAGAAGCGAAAACATTCCATGGAATGTGGGAATGTCATATGTCGTAGGAATTTGGGATGGTGAAAAAGGAGGAAGGAATGAAGAGGAACAAGAAGGCGAAATTTGAGGTGAAGGGGCCGGAGGGGATTGAGGATGGGTTGATGGGGATGGGGAAGGCAATTGAGGCTGGAGGTCCTTGGACCCATCATGAAATGGAGAGAATCCCGGAGTGGAGGGGGGCTGACATCCGGATTACCAGCGACTTTAAGACGGACTTCAATGAAGCGAACTACTTTGACCATGACCTGACGGTGCGAACGCGGCATGCGGGGCCGGCGACGTGGTTTATTTTCCAGATGCAGGACCTGTTTGATGGCTGGCTGGATTGGGGCAACAAGTACGGGTTTTACGAGCTGTTGGCGCAAGCAGCGCTGGAGCACCTGGCGGCAAACCAACCGGAACCGGAGGATGCTAAGCCACTCCTAAGGGCCATGCTGACCCGGGCCTTTCTGATGCTGGAAGTTGCCAAGGGGCACCATGTGTGGCCTGATGATGCGATGTTGGTGGCACATTCCCGGGACGAGGAGGGAAACCAGTTCCGGAAGCACCTGGAGGGTCCGAGCTTTGAGTAAGCCGACCTTGTATTTCGCGTATGGGTCGAACCGTCCTACATTCCTATGAAAGTGGGATGAAGGGGATGGGGGGAGGTTATCGATCTGGACCAGGACGGGTGGCGAAATTGAACCCGCGGCTGTTTTGGGGGCCCAAAAAAACTGGGGCGAGGGCGGCTTCGCAGGAGATCGGTGATAGGAGATAGCAGATAGGAGTTAGGAGATAGGGGGATTGGCCCCCTAAGACCTGCCCCCGCCCATCCGAGCTTCTCGCTCCGCGATGGAATAACTGTCCGCTGACGCGGGGGGATTCGTGAAGGTGAAGGTGAACGTGGAGGTAGGTCCGAGGTCTCGGGCGTTGCAGGAAGATGAAGTGGAGTGCGGGGTCCGAGGGTTACTTCACCTTGTTCCGGTAAAACGTCCGGCTGCTTCCTGTATGCTGCCCCGACCGGGTCGGGCCCTAGCCCCGCGGATGTTCTACCCTTTCGGGCAACGTGGGAGGATGAAAAATAGTTGGCTTCTGAGGTGATCCGTTAATCATAATTCTCATCCACCCCATGCATCGTCATTTGGAAACGCTGATTCTAACTCTTCGTAACCAGAAGGTCTTATTGGATGCGGATCTGGCGGCCATTTACGGGGTTCCCACCCGCGCCCTGAATCAGGCCGTGAAGCGCAATGCCGCACGTTTTCCCAAGGATTTTCTATTTCAACTGACCCACCAGGAGAAAAAGGAGGTGGTCACAAACTGTGATCACCTTGCCCGGCTGAAATTCTCCCCAGTCCGTCCTTACGCCTTCACTGAGCACGGGGCCTTGATGGTTGCCAACGTCCTGAACAGTGCCCGGGCCGTGAAAATGAGCGTCTACGTGGTGCGGGCCTTCATCAAGCAAAGGGAAATGCTCATGGCCCAGGCCGATATCCTCAAACGGCTGGCCCAGATGGACAAGAAGCTGCTCCAGCACGATGAAGTTCTCAAGGTGATCTGGACCGAGCTCCAACCGCTCCTCCAGCCTCCACCAGCCCCGCCCAAACCCCGCATAGGGTTCTGAATCCCGCTGGATAAGAGGATTTTACTTGGGCCAGTGGTAGGTCGCGGGAGGTGTCGGGACATAGCCCCGCGGATGTCCTACCCCCCATGAAAGGATTTGGGCATGAGTAAGGAGACTCTTGCCTTTGTCTATGGGTTGATCGCGGGTTGTTGCCTGGGGGCGTGGTGGTTTCTCTGGCGGTCGAACCGGAAAAATTCCCGATGAGCCTGTGGGTCTATTTCGTGCACGGCCTCCTGTTGGGGTTGTTTCTGGCGTGGTTCGCGTCTTTGTTCGGGAAAAAACAGCGATGAGAAGGAAAGCTTTGATTTATGCGGCAAGGGCTTTGGTGCTGGCCGGAATGTTTGCCGGAGGGGCGACGGCCTGGGCGGCCAACGGGCCCTCGCGGGAGTAGAAGTAGAAGTAGAAGTGGAAGCGGTAAGGGCCGATACGGAGGACGGTGGGCATGGCTCATGGGGCAAGCAGGTTAGGTAGAAAGCCGAGGATGCGGTGGCCGAGCGGGGCGAGGGTGTGGTGGACTTCGCGACCCTGGTAGCGCTTGCGGATTAGCCCGGCCAGGGCCAGACGGCGGGTGTGTTCGCAGACGGCCTGCCGAGAGGCAGCGGTCAGGTCCTGGATGGCAAAGAGGGATAGGCAGCGCTTCTCCTGGATGAGGAGCAGGATCTGGATGCGCCGATGGTTGGCGGCCCCCTTCAGGATCCTCTCTGCCTGCCGTCTGAGCGATGTGTCCATATAGGATTAAACTTCGATTTTTGAAAAAGGATGCGGTCAAAAATAAGAAAACATT
>RGTE01000173.1 GCA_010025475.1 Verrucomicrobiota bacterium | reverse complement strand
CGCGTCGAGGAAGCCGAAGCCGCGCTTGCGGCCGGTGTCCGGCTGATGACGGAAATACCGTTGGCCGGATGATTCGCCGGTAGGGACGGCGACCCTTCGCCGTCCATGTTGATTATCAAACATCGACTATTGAACCATCTGCATGGACCGGTAAGGGTACCGGTCCCTACCGCAGATTAAAATAAATTAATATAAATTGATAATGAACGACTTAGAGCCGACCTCGTCGCGATTGGTAGCAAAGCATACCCTTGCAAAATTAGGATCATTTGGCATTATTCTTTGTATGGGGAAGAGATTGTTACTTTTCTCGGCTACGGGACTGTTATCTAGTTTTTGTTTTGCGGGCACCAATATTGCTACGTGGGAACTTTCAAGTTCAGCTGCAACAAGTCAAGGGACGCCAACTGTTGCGGAGGGAATTTCTGCTACCCAGCTTAAAATTTACGTACCCCCTTTGGTCGCTGGACAGGCATCCGCCAATTCTTGGCAAGTTTCCGGATGGTCAACCAATGCCGCGGATCAAAATTTCACGGGTGCCTTGTCCCAAACCAATTATTGGGAATGGTCCTTAACGGTCGGCGGAGATTATCAACTGACTTTGGATGGAATTAGCCGACTCCTTGCTTCGCGGGGCACAAACGGCCCTGGAGCTGCAGGCGGGCAGATTGGTCTTTTGTACAGTACAAACAATTTCACCACTTTTAGCCTAGCTGGAACGAATAGTGCGGCCATCGGCACAAGCTCTACTCCGGGAACTTCTATCGCTGAGCTGGGCAGTTCCTGGACCGCTTCACCTCTGGTAGTCAATGGAGGTCAAACGATCACTTTCCGCTTGGTTTGTTATGGGGCTTCAAGCACTAACGGCACCTTCCGGATCGTAAACAACCAAAGCCCAGACATTATTTTCACCGGAACCGTCACCAAGACTAATTTGTCCGCAAAAAGCATCACCTGGAATGGCGGCTCTTCCGGAACCTGGGATCGAACTGTCTCCAGTTGGTATGTGAGCAGCCCCGCATCTCCGGTTGCCTTTGCGGATGGGGACAACGTCACCTTCAACATCTCCTCGGCAACCTCGGTTTCGGTTCCAGCCAACCTCTCGGCCGGGTCGATTGTCGCCAAAATCACCTCTGGACAGGGCCTGCAGCTTGCCGGTGCCGGGGTCCTCTCTTCCCCTTCTGCTCTCACGGCCAGTGGTGGGGGAACTCTGACCCTGGGAGTGCCCACTGCTCTGGGGGCGATCCAGCTTTCTTCCGGCCAGCTGGTGGCATCGGCCAACAATGCCTTAAGCGGCAATCTGAGCACTGCTGCTGGCACTACCTTGGATATCGGAACAACCTCCCATTCTTCCCTGGGGTCCGTCTCCTTCGGGAAAATCCCTTCGGGGACAGGAAGCCTCACCGCCAGCCTGGGCTACACCTTGACCGTTGATGAGGATTCCACCCTTTCCGCTTCCCTGGCCGGAGCAGGGGGGATGAAAAAGGACGGGGCAGGTAAATTGACGGTGGCCGGAGCCCAGACCTACTTGGGAAACATCAACCTCAACTCGGGAGTTTTGGAAACATCCGGAAGCGAGAGGCTGCCGGACACCGCCGTGGTGGTTTTTGGGGGCGGAACCACGCTGCGTCTGGGGGGCAACGAGACGCTGATGTCCCTCTCTGCCAGTTCGACAGCGGCCACGGCCTTGGTGGAGCTGCAAAGTTACACTCTCACGCTCACGGCCACTTCCAGTAACCAGTTTCAGGGGACTATTTCCGGAACGGGATCGCTGGTGCGGCAGGGGACCAGCATTCTCAGTCTCGGGGAAAACAACAACTTTTCCGGTGGAACCGTGCTGAAAGAGGGCTCCCTGCGCCTGCAGGCCAGCGGTATTCGCAGCACCAACTTGGAAACGGGCGAGGTGACCCTTGTCTCTAGTCCATTCGGCACCGGGGTCGTTACCCTGCGGGGCGGAAAAATCTACTCCTCCGGGACCACTTCCCGTTCCCTCTACAATTCCATCGATGTGCAGGGAGATTTCACCTTGGGGGACACCGGTGCCTCCAGCAACGGGGACATCAATGTTTCCACCAACATTGCCGCCGCCACCACAACCCTTTCCTCCAACGCCACGCTGACAACGCTTGCCCCGGTGGACTGGTATCAGCCGATCTTGGGAGCGGGAAAAACCCTTACCAAGGCCGGTGCCAGTTCTTTGCGCCTGCGCGGTACGAACCAGCTGGAGACCCTGCAGGTGGTGGCCGGTGGTCTCTATTCCCAAAACTCCAACAATCTTGCCACGGTGGTGGCGGGAGGAACCGGAATTCTCGGATGGGGCTACAGCAACATCGTCGGTCCCTGCGCTTATTTCGGAACGGCCACGGTGGTTCTATCCAACGGCGCCACCTTCGGCCAATACGGATCCTGCGGCAGCAACAACGAGATCGCCGACCGGACCTTGGCCAACAAGCTGCGCGTGCAGGGGGATGTCACCTTGGGTCTCGGCATTTACACCAGCTATCTTTCCGGTGATGTCG
>RGTE01000172.1 GCA_010025475.1 Verrucomicrobiota bacterium | reverse complement strand
CACCTAACCGTCCGCGCCCCCACCCCCGAGGAGGCCATCCGCCTTGGCACCGAGGCCCTCACCCCCATCCGCCAAGCCGCCGCCCTCCCCACTTTGAGTTTCTAGCCTTTCCATCTTTGCAAGGATTGAGCAGTCGGCAGACCACGCCTCCGTTCAGTCAAAGGGAATCAAAAGGTTTTTTAAAAGTCGTAGGATTAATCTCTCCCAAGCATTCAACAAACAATCTTGCCCCGCTGAACCCTCGGGACGGATGATAAGGGTCTCATGGCTGCCGATTCGACCCGCACCTGGGGGTGGCGCTTACCGGACGGACCCACGATGGTCCGTTGGCTGGGCGGAGGTTGGACAGCCCTCGTGTTTGCCTTTCTTTATCTTCCGATTGTCCTGCTGGTCGTTTTTTCCCAAATCGGGGTTTCATTGGGAGGGGTTTACATTCAAATGGTATCAGGAACTTTTTCACAACAAGGTACTCCTTCATGCCTTTGGCAACAGTCTCCTCATCGGGACCTTCTCGACCCTACTGGCCACCGCTTTGGGCACACTGGGGGCATGGATGCTTTACCGCTTCCGCTTCTCCATTCACCGCACCTTGGAGGCCTTTATCTTCGTGCCGATGATCATGCCGGAGATTTTGATGGGCGTGAGCCTGTTGGTGCTGTTTGTGATCCTCAACTTCCCCCTCAGTTATCTCACGGTCATCATCGCCCACGTCACCTTCACCTTTCCTTTTGTTCTCGTCGGCATGCAGGCGAGGTTGCAGGGCATGGATCCATCCCTCGAAGAGGCTGCCATGGACCTTGGCGCCACCCCTTGGCAGGCCTTTTACAAAGTCATCCTGCCTTACCTGATGCCCGCCATTGCCTCCGGCGCCCTCCTCGCCTTTTCTTTGTCGCTCGATGACTACATCGTCACCGTCTTTGTCACCGGGGCGGAATCCCAGACCCTCCCGCTCAAGGTGTACGGCATGGTTCGGGTCGGCCTGAACCCCCAGCTGAACGCCTTGTCCGCGCTGGGGATCGTCCTCACCATCATCCTTGTGTTTGCGAGTGAACGTCTGAAACAACCTGGAAAAGGAGACTAAACCATGAAAACCCTGCGATCCCTCACCCTTCTGGCCCTGCCGTTTCTTTTGGCCGCTTGCGGAGGCGGCTCCCAGCCCGCCGCCTCCTCCGCGGGGGCTTCCAACGAGGAAAAGAAGCTCAATATCTTCTGCTGGGCGGAATACATCCCGCAGGGGGTGATCGACGAATTCAGCAAGGAGACCGGCATCCAGGTTTCTGTGGAGAACTACGCCTCCAACGAGGAGCTGATCGGGAAGCTGGTGGCCGGCGGCGGCAAGTACGACCTGATCCAGCCGAGCGAATACGCGATTGAGGCGCTCGTGAAGGCGGACCAGCTTCAGCCCCTCAACCAACAGGCCCTCACCAATCTCGGGAACCTTGCCCCGGAATTCCGCGGCATGCCGTTCGATCCCGGCAACAAATACTCCGTTCCCTTCATGGCCGGTTTTGTCGGTATCTGCGTGAACACGGACAAAATCAAAACTCCGGTCACCGGATTCGCGGACGTCTTCACCCCCGCCAACAAGGGCCGGATTGTGATTCTGGACGATGCCCGCGAAATCTCCAGCTGGGCTCTGGGTCAGGCCGGTCTCGGCATCAACGATGTGAATCCCGAAACGTTGGCTAAGATCAAGCCCATCCTGGAAAAGTGGTTGCCGCTGGTGAAGGTCTACGACTCCGACAGCCCGAAAACGGCTCTCAAGAACGGTGATGTGGACATCGGTGTCTTCTGGAGCGGTGAGGCGGCGATTCTTTACAACGACAACAAGAAGTTCGGTTTCGTTTTACCCAAGGAAGGCGCCCATCTGTTTGTCGACAACATGGCGATCCCGAAGACGGCGACACACCCCCAGAACGCCCATTTGTTTATCAACTATCTGCTGCGGCCCGAGGTCAGCAAAAAGATCTCCGATGCGTTCCCTTACTATAACCCGAACAGCGCGGCCCGCTCCCTGCTGAGCGCGGACCAGCTGGCCAATCCCGCCAGTTATCCTCCCGCCCAGGAAGTCTCCCGCATGCAGACCTTTCGCGATCTCGGCGAGCAGGCGGCTGCCATCGACGAGCTCGTCACCAAGGTCAAGGCGGGCGGCAAAGGGAAATAGCCTCCCTTGGGCGGCGGAGCCTTTGCCGACACCGGCGCTTCCCATCCGGCCTCCGCCACGGCCGGATGGAAAGCTTGGTTGTTGCTCTCCCCCTTGTTGATTTGGCTCGTCCTGTTCGTGGCGATGCCGACCGGGCTGCTGGTTCTCACCAGTTTCAGCAAACGGGATTTTCTTGGGCGGGTCGTCTACGACTTCACCCTGGAAAACTATCTGCAATGCTTCAACCCGACTTGGTTGACGATTTTTGGAAACTCGATCCTTTACGCCTTTCTTGCCACGGTGATCTGCGTGGTGGTCGGTTATCCTGCCGCCTACACGATCGGCCGGGCCTCGCCGGGAACCCGTCGACTTCTTCTC
>RGTE01000171.1 GCA_010025475.1 Verrucomicrobiota bacterium | reverse complement strand
GAACATGCTGGGTCAAACCGTGTTGGTTCTGGGCAACCCAGTCGGGTACGAAAACAGCGTGAGTGCCGGTATTCTCAGCGCCAAGGACCGGACCCTGACGATCGGGGATCTGACCATGGAAGGCCTTCTCCAGACCGATGCGGCGATCAATCCGGGCAACAGCGGCGGACCCTTGGTCGACGGGGAGGGCAATCTCGTGGGCTTGAGTTCCGCCAAGATGTCTATGGCCCAAAATCTTCCCGTGGAAAGCATCGGTTTCGCCATTCCGGCGGAGCGGGTGAAACGCTGGGTGGAGGAGGCGATCGCGATTGTGGAAGGAAAAATAAAGGCCCCACCCGAACGGTCGGCGGCCGTGGCCCTAAAAGAAAAATTCGGTCTCGAACTCAAGGACTGCAACCCCAACGAGTCCCTTCAGCTCGGGTATCAAGGGAGAAATGGTCTCCTGGTAACCGCGGTGGAAAAAGGAAGCCCTGCCGCCGAAGCCGGGATTCAGAAAGGAATGTTGGTGGTGGGGTTGGGACAGGTTCCGGCCAGAACCTTGGAGGAGTTGCCACGGAAAGTCCGGCAGTTGAAGGGAGGGGAACAGGTCATGGTGACGGTATTGGGGGCGATGAAGCAGGGGAATTTTATCGCGTTGCGAAGCGGCACGGTCACGTTGAAGGCGCGCTAGCGCGCCTTGGATTAAGATTAGGATTAAGGCAAGTTTGAGGCTTCGTTCGCTAAAACCAGGGCTCGGAAGGCAAATTCTAGCCGTAACCGCAATTTGTATTCGTGCGGCTTTGTCTGCAGAGGCGGCTCCGGCGGAGCCGGGCCCAGCTGAAAATCCAAGGGTTGATCGCATCGTTTGGCAGTTTCCGACGGAAAACCGGTATCTGCTGGAGGAAAAACCGGAAAAGTTCTTTCAGCCCACGATCAGCCGGCGGCTCAAATCCGGCATGTTCGGGTTTGTGCGCACCTCAGATCCAGAGCCGGCGCGGATCTTTGAGCGCTTTCATAAAGGAATCGACATCAAGCCGCTCCGGCGGGACGAAAAGGGTGAGCCGCTCGACGTGGTCCACGCGATCGCGGATGGAGTGGTCGTGCGGGTGAATGAGGACGAGAAGATTTCCGACTACGGGCGGCAGGTGATCGTGAAACACCTGTGGGGGGAGCAGCCCGTCTACTCCATCTATGGTCATCTTGCTTCTGTCAGTGCCCAAGTGGGGCAGGCGCTTAAGGCAGGGGAGTCGGTTGGCATCATGGGGTGGACGGGGCCGGGATTGGACCGCTCGCGGGCCCACCTCCACTTGGAAATCACATTTCAGATCAATCCGAAGTTCGATGAATGGGTGAAGACCACGAAGCCCGGTCGCCTGTGGGAGCCGAACCGGCACGGGGAGTGGAACGGCCTGAACCTCATGGGGATCGATCCTGCTCCTCTGCTTCTGGCCGCGCAGCAGGGGAAATCCAAAACCTGGCAAGAAGCGCTCGTAAGCCAGCCGGGCGGTTTCATCGTCCATGTGCCGGCCCCCAAGACTCGGGTAACCTGGACCGACTGGGCGCAGGTCCAGGAGAACTGCACGGGTGCGCAATCGTGGCAGATCGAGATGACGCCGTGGGGGCTTCCCTTGAAAGTGACTGCTTCGGCAAATCCGGTGGTGGGACCGGAGTTGGTGGCGAATCCCGGCCAGCCGAATGAGGGAAAATATTACTGTCGTGGTCTGGTGGAGCCGGACGGAAAAGGGGGCATGCGGCTTAGTAAATTTGGCCGGCAGTATGTGGAGATGATGATGTTTGCGGGATCCGCTCCTGCGCCCTGACTCGCTGATCTATCGGGTGGTTTCCGGGGAAGGAGGGGTGGGGGCGGCTGGTTCTTGTTCCTCGTCCTCATCCTTGTTGGCTTCCAGAAATTGGCGGTTGGGAGCCAGTTGGTGCTCCTCAATGTAATCCACCAGATAGTTGCGGATCTCCCGGGCGGTGCGGAGGGCGTCCTCCGGAAACGAGATGGCGGCACCGGCGGCGGATCCGGCCACAGCCTCGGAAACGCCGGTTCCGGGGGTCACCAACGAGCCGGCCAAACCGGGCTCGGCGTTGGAGCCGCCGGTGGTTTTCAGGGCGAGAAACTTGCGGGGACTTCCCCCGTCCAGCTCGGTAACCTCGACTTCGGTCTCCATTTTGGTGGCTCCCAAACCGAAGCCCACCAGAACGCGGGCGGCTTTGGTTCCGTGGTTCACCCAGGTGAACCTGCCCTGGATGAGCCAACCCTCCGTGGGGAGAGGCCCGCCCTTGTATTCCTCCACCGGAGCGATTTCCGGAAGCCGGTCCACCAGACGGGTATGCAGCAGGTCCACCACCTGCTGCTTGTAGTCCTCCAGTTCCTTGCCCTGTTTGTCGATCTCGACCTTGGCGCCCTCCATGGAAAATTTTTCCACGTAGATTTTTTCCGGCATTTTGATCGGCGTGGCGGAGACCTCGTGCGCATCTTTGACGCTGACCGATGCGCAGCCCCAGCCGATCAGGGCGACGAGGGGGGTGAGCCGGTGCCACCGGGGG
>RGTE01000018.1 GCA_010025475.1 Verrucomicrobiota bacterium | reverse complement strand
TGTATGCCTCAAACTCGGCCGCGCAAGTGTCGACGAGCCGGTAGGTGGGGAGGAGTTTTTGTTTCTCCCGCCAAGCGCGGACGGCACGGGCCCGGGTCAGGAGCTCCGTTTCCGGGCCGGGCAAGAGACGGGCGAGGTCGAGGTCGGAAAGACCGGCGAGCCGGGCTTCGCGGAGAAGAGAAAGAGCGGCAGGGTTGCCGAGCCAGGACTCCTTTTCAAGCTTGCGGGCGATTTCCGTGATTTCGCGGACGTTATCGAGAAACCAGGGATCAATGGCGGTGATCTGATGAATCTTCTCGAGAGCCCAACCTTGATTCAAGGCGTGACTCAGATACCAGAGCCGGGCGGGGTGGGGGGTGCGGAGAAGATTGGTGAGTTGATCCTCGGGAACTGGCGGGGTGCGGGAACCGAGATCAAGCCGACCCTCCTTGCCCTTGAGGTCGAGGGAGCGAAGGGCCTTCATGAAGGATTCGCGAAAGGTGCGGCCGATGCCCATGGCCTCGCCGACGCTTTTCATGGAGGTGGTCAGGACGGGTTCGGCTCCCGGGAATTTCTCGAAAGTAAAACGGGGAATTTTGGTGACCACATAATCGAGGGTGGGCTCGAAGGAGGCAGGGGTTTCCCGGGTGATATCGTTCTTGAGCTCGTCGAGGGTGTATCCAACGGCGAGCTTCGCGGCGATTTTGGCGATGGGAAACCCGGTGGCTTTGGAGGCGAGGGCGGAGGAGCGGGAGACACGGGGGTTCATTTCGATAACGACCATCCGGCCGGTCTTGGGACAGACCGCGAACTGGATGTTGGAACCGCCGGTCTCGACGCCGATTTCCCGGATCACCGCGAAGGAGGCGTCCCTCATGCGCTGATATTCGCGATCGGTGAGGGTTTGGGCGGGGGCGACGGTGATGCTGTCCCCGGTGTGGACGCCCATGGGGTCAAAGTTTTCGATGGAGCAGATGATCACGCAGTTGTCAGCGCGATCGCGCATCACCTCCATCTCGTACTCCTTCCAACCAAGAAGGGACTCCTCGACGAGAATTTCCGAGGTGGGGGAGGCGTCAAGGCCCTTGGCGGCGATGGCCTCGAACTCCTCCCGATTGTAGGCGATACCGCCACCGGTCCCCCCGAGGGTGAAGGCAGGGCGAATGATAAGAGGAAAGGTGCCGATCTTGGCCATAGCCGTGCGGGCCTCTTCCATGGAGTGGGCGGTGGCAGAGCGGGCGCATTCAAGGCCAATCTTTTCCATGCAGTCCTTGAAGAGTTGGCGATCCTCGCCTTTGCGGATGGCCTCCACCTGGGCACCGATCAGTTTGACGTTGTGTCGACTGAGGGCACCGGACTGGTGGAGGGCCATGGCGGTGTTGAGGGCGGTCTGGCCGCCAAGGGTGGGGAGCAAGGCGTGAGGATGTGTTCCACCACTTCCGGGGTGATCGGCTCGATGTAGGTGCGGTCGGCGAACTCCGGATCGGTCATAATCGTGGCCGGGTTGCTGTTCACGAGAATGACCCGGTAGCCCTCTTCGCGGAGGGCTTTGCAGGCCTGGACGCCGGAGTAGTCGAACTCGCAGGCCTGACCGATGATAATTGGGCCTGAGCCGATGATCAGGATCGATTTTATGTCCGTCCGGCGGGGCATATCCGACGCATCTTAATAGTTCGCAAGATAGCCTAAAAGAAAATCATGTTTCCCCTTTAAAAACAAAGAGAAGGGAATGTGGATGAAGGGGCGGTGTCGTTTCTTGCAGTTTCAAGCCGAAAACCAAAAATCCCGGGATGTTTCATCCTATTTTTCACTTGGTGGAAAGCCGAATGCCAGTTAGCGAAGGAGAAGTCCTATGGTGCGGTTGTTTATCTGGAACCCCCTTATCTGCGTCGCTCTTCTTTTTCTGGTGGTCTCCGCCATATTGGTGCCGCTGACTTTGTGGTCTTTGCGCCGAAGCCGGACAGACACAAACAATCCGAATGTGATGGGCTGGGGGCTTAGTTTGGTCGGCGGCTCTTTTATCTTCATCAGCGCCTTTGTCTCGATCACCGTTTGGGAGCACGAGAGGGTGCACGACCAAGGGCTGGTTAAAGAGTTCAATGCAGCCGTCAGCCTTGCGGAAGAAGTATTCCGGCAGACTCAAAAGCAAAAACTCAATCCGGCCCAAGGGCGACAAATCTTGGACCAGCTTGCCCTTTATGGAAGTTCGGTCCGAACCGAGGAATTAACCCGACCTACCGGCTTGCCGGAATTTCCCGGGGCGCGAGGGTCTCCCCAAGCCGCCGCTGCCCTGGAGCAAGTTGAGCTGTTCCTGCGGACGGACGAAAGGGAGGAGGCAAGCGATCTCCGGACGGCATGGGGTTTATTGAAAAGCGAACGGGTGGAAAGACTTTCCATGGAATCGTCCCTGCCTTCGCCGATTCTCGGAATCTTGGTGATCAGTGCGCTCGCGACCCTGGTGATGGTCGGGGCCTTTCCCTGTGGAGGGGATGTGGTCATGCGATGGATCATGGCAACGGCCTGCGGGATTGTTGTGATCACCATTTTTGTCGGGGTCATGTTGCTGCTTTGCCCCGGATCTAAACAAGTGACCCGCCAAGCCTCGGTCGATTTATTGGACGAAGTCCTGCTCAAGATGCGTCGCTGATTCTGAAGGACCTTGGAGGGAATTTCGGGTGGGGCTGGCTTATGAAGAATCGAACTCGGGCAGTCCTTTCAACAGAAGAAGTGGTTGAGGGCTTCGGCGATGCCGGTGCCGCCGGGAGTGCGGGCGAGGTAGCCGCCCTCTTTTTTGACCTGGGTCAAGACGTCCTCGTGGGAATTTGAAGGGCAGGCGAGGTAGCGGCCGTAGCGGCGGGTGAGCATGGAAAGATCGTTGAGGTTGTCACCCGCAATAAAGGTCGATGCCGGCCCGAGATCGAGCAGTTTCTGGACGTGGCCGAGGCAGGAACCTTTGTGGTAGTCCGCATGGGCAAAGCGGAAGTAGGGGCCATTGCGAACGGTATGAATCTCGGGCCGGTCCTTGAGGATTTCCCGCACCTTTTTCTCAGCATGGGCGATGCCCGCCGGTGAATCCACGACCAAGCCGATGGCGCCGGCATCCGGGATGACGGTGACATCCTCGTGGGAGCCCACCTCCTTTTCGATCCGCTCCAGGATGGCGCTATGTCGTCCGAAAAGGGCCTCGTGAACCTCGGTGCAGGCACGGTTCCATTCCTCGACGGGAACCGCCTCACGGTCCCGCACCCGGTGAATTTCCCGTTCCACGGTGACGATCCATTCGGGGAAGACCGGCGCGTGGTGGTGAAGCAGGGCCTCGCGCAGTCCTTCCCAGGATCGGCCGGTGGCGACCGCCCAGGAAACCCCGCCTTTTTCCCGGGCAGAGTGGAGCCATTGAAAAAAGCCGGGGGCGAGAGGGGCGGAAGAATCCTCCTCCGTGAGCGTCCCGTCGAAATCGGTGCAGACCAGCAGGGGTTTCAATGCGGCAGGTTCAATTCGTAATGAAGGGCGGCGGCGACAAAGATGGAAGCGGTTTCGGAGCGGAGAACGAGGGGGCCGAGGGAGGCGGGGCGGAAACCGGCGGCCCTGGCGCGCCCAATTTCGGCAGGACTAAAGTCACCTTCCGGCCCGATCAGCATGTCCACGGCGGAAATTACACCCTGCATTTTTGCGTCAGCCACAATCGAGGAAAGGGGGCGGGCCTCGGGCTGGAGGGAACCGATAATGCGGGCGATTGGCGGGGCCAGATCCGGGGCGGTCAGAAAGGTGTCGAGCGGGGCGGCTTCCGGGATTTTCGGCAACCAGTTCTGGCCGGACTGTTTGCAGGCGGAGAGGGCGATGGCCTGCCAGCGGGAGGAGATCCTCTTTTCCCCCTCGGGCTTGGAGACCGACCGTTCGGAGGCGATGGGCCAGATTTCGGCAACACCCAACTCGGTCAATTTCTGGATGAGAAGCTCCATCCCGGCGGGTTTGATGAGAGCCTGGCCGAAGCGGATCCGGCAGGATGGCCGGGGAGTCTTGACGGTGGAGAGGGTTTCGAAGGAGACGCGCTCCGGTTCGGTGGAGGCCAGGCGGACCCGCGCTTCGGTACCCCGGCCGTCAAAGACGGCGGCCGAATCACCCCGGCGGAGACGCAGAACGTGGACAGCGTGGTGAGACTCCTCCGGGGAGAGGTGCCCCGAGGTGAGATCGGGCTGGTAAAAGCGGTGACCGGCCACGATTCAACCCTTGAAAAGTTTGCGGGCTTTTTCGAGAAAGGAGCGGCCCTCCGGATGGGTGGACTCGTCGCAGAGTCGGGAAAAGTTTTCCAGAGCCTGTTTTTGGGCGGCGTTGAGGTGCTTGGGAATCTCAACGCGAACGCGGACATGTAGATCCCCGCGTCCCCTGCCGGAGAGGGAAGGCACACCCTGGGAGCGGAGGCGGAAGACCTTGTCAGAGGCCGTGCCGCCGGGGATTTTTAGATTCAGTTCGCCGTCCAGGCTGGGGACGGTGATGTCCGCACCGAGGGTGAGCTGGGCGAACGAGACGGGAACTTCGCAAAACAGATCATCGTCCTGGCGCTCAAAGACGGGGTGGGAGCGGACCGAGAGAACCACATACAGGTCGCCGGCCGCGCCGCCACGGGTGCCGGCTTCGCCTTGGCCGGAGGAGCGAAGACGGGCGCCGGTATCGACGCCGGGCGGGATCTTGAGTTTGATGCGGGCGTTTTCCTCGGCCCGGCCTTCGCCGTGGCAGTGCTTGCAGGGATGCTCGATGGTTTGTCCGTTGCCCCCGCATTTGGGGCAGGGCTGGGCGATGGAAAAGAAGCCCCGGTTGACGGCGACCTGCCCCTGACCCCGGCAGGTGGAGCAGGTGACCACCTTGGAGCCGGAGGCGGCACCGGTGCCGTCGCAGTGAGAGCAGGGGGAGGGACGGCGGATGGTGATTTCTTTTTCGCAGCCCTGCACGGCTTCCAAGAAATCGATTTCAAGATCGTAGCGGAGGTCGGCTCCCTGGGTGGAGCGGGAGCCCCGGCGTCGACCCCGACCGCCACCCCCGCCCCCGAAAGCGTCCTCGAAAATATCGCCAAAGATGGTGCCCCCGAGGCCACCCGATCCGAAGACTTCCCGGAAAAGCTCGAAGGGATCGTGAAAGCCTCCTCCGGGCATGCCCCCGCCCGGGGCAAAAGCCTGATGACCAAAGCGGTCATAGGCATCGCGTTTCTGCGGATCGGAGAGGACTTCGTAGGCCTCACCGATCTCCTTGAATTTTTCCTCCGCTTTTTTATCGCCCTTGTGTTTGTCGGGATGGTGCTGAAGGGCGAGTTTCCGGTAGGCCTTCTTAATCTCCTCCTGGGTGGCGCTGCGGGCGACCCCGAGAACCTCGTAGTAGTCCTTTTTTGCAGCCACGGATCAGGCGGCCGGTGGGGCAGGTTGGGCCCCGGCCACGGTGACAACGCTGGCCGGACGAAGGAGACGGTCGCCCAGCTTGAAGCCGCGGCGGTGTTGGTGGAGGACGGTCCCCTCCGGCTTGCCGGAAGCGGCCTCCGTGCCGATGGCCTCGTGCAGGTGGGGATCAAAAGGTTTGCCGACGGCTTCGATTGAGGTGACGCCGTGGTCGGTCAGAAACCGTTCGAACTGGCTCTGGATGAGTTTGAGGCCGGATACGACCGAAGCCACATCTTTGGCGGAGGCGGCGGCCTGCAGACCGAGTTCAAGGTGGTCGAGAAGAGGAAGGAAGTCGGAAAGGATCGATTGGTTGGCGTATTTCAATGAATCCTCTTTCTCGCGGGTCAGGCGTTTGCGGGAGTTTTCAAAATCGGCGCGGACCCGAAGAAGCTGGTCTTTTAAAGAGGCGATTTCTGCGGCTGGATCGGGTTTGGCGGCGGGAGTTGGGGTAGTGGCAGGGGCGGGTTGCCCGTCTGGCAGAACGATTTTGGGTTCGTTGGCGGCAGATGGACCGGGGTTGGGAGAGGGCTTGGCTTTCATGGCTTTGGATCGGGAAAATGCATCCGGATAAGATGCAGAAGTTATTCTCTGGGAGAGAGATGTCAACCGAGTGCCGAGAGCCCTTGGGGCCAGGGGTAAGCGGCAGGTGAAAGATTTGAAAAGCGGAATAAATCTACTGTTCGGACCAGAGGAAGTGGCGATTGCGTAGGTCGTCGATTTTACGGGCGAAGGAGGCCTGGTTGGGGCCGCCGGCATTTTCAAGGATGCGGTAAATGGCGAGGGCCCCCTTGAAGTCCCCCCGCTTTTCCTGAATGCGGGCGGCCTCGGCCCCGGAACGGGCAAACCAGAGATATTCGGGCTGGGAAGGTGCGCTGGTGGAAGCGCCAAGCCGGCCGTAAAGGACATCGAGATAAGCCTGAAGGGCATCATCTTCCTTGCCGAGTTGCTCCAAGGAACGGCCTCGGATAAACCCGGCCTCGTTTTTATCCGAGGCATCGGCCGCGGGACTTTTGAGGATGCCTTCCGCCGTGGTCACCGCACGGTCCAGACTGGCCTTGTCCGTTGCCCCAAGGGCGAATTCGCAGGCCAAGCGGCGCTTGCTGACTTCCACCCAAGGGCGCTGGTCGGGAGTACGGTTGGCGAGAAGGGAGTTGGCGATGAGGAGACCACCCGGGTAGTCGCCGGAGGCCCGGCAGGCATCGATCTCGGCCAGCCGGGCATCGGGCCGGAGGGGGGAGTTTTCGGGGAGGGAGCGAAGGAGTTTGATGGCCTCCTCCGGGTTGCCGAGGGCCAGGGCGCTCAGGCCGGCATAGTAGAGCGCATTGTCGGCAAGAGGATCCTTCGGAAACTTTTTAGCCATCTCGCGAAAGGCGGTGAGAGCCTCGCCGTGGTTTTTCTCCTCGTAGTGGGTCTGGGCGATTTGAAAGGAAAGGGCAGGCGCCAGGGCACTCTCGGGAAAACGACTGAGGATCTTGGCAAATTCGGCGCGGGCCTGGGTACCGGTCAATTCCTTGGCGCGGAGGCGGGCCTCAATGCCGGAAGCCAGGGCCTGGGGAAGGAGCGGGGAATCCGGAAACGACTTTTCAAATTCGGCGAAAGCAGCGGCGGCCTCCGGGTAATTCCCAGCCCGAAGCAGGGAATTGGCCCGACGGAGAACCGCCTCGGCCTGAAAGGAGCCCGAACCGGGCAACTGGGCCACTTCCTCAAGCGCGTTGCGGCTGGCGGCCGAGTCTCCTTTGGATTCAAGCATCCGGCCACGTTCCAGGGCGAGAGCGGCTCGACGGTCGCTTTCCGGGAACTTTTCAGAAAAAGTCTTTTCCAGCCGGGCGAAACCGACCGGATCGGGAATCCGGGCGGTGGCGAGGGCGGCGTTGTAAAGGGCGTTTTCCGAATCCTTGGGCGTGGAGGCCGCCTTTAAAGCGGTCTCGTAACAGGTGGCGGATTCAAATGCCTTGCCATCCTTCAGAAGCAAATCGCCCAAGGCAAAGTTGGCTTGGAAGGAAATTTCCCCGGAGAGATCGGATTTTTTCAAAAGGTTCCGGAGTTGATCGCGGGCGGCCGACTCCTGTCCCTGTTTGGCCAGGGCCTCGGCGAGAATGACCTGAGCTCCGGCCACCGCGGGGGAGGAGGGGTAGTTCTTGATGAGATTGTCGAGGTCGGCAGCGGCAGCCTCAGCGTTGCCGGCTTCGAGCGTGGCGGAACCGAGCAGAAGAAGAGCGGGTGCGAAGCGCCCCTTTTTTTCGTCGTCGTTTTCCCGTTCGCGAACCGAGTCGCGCAGGCGAAGGGCGGCCGTCGGGAGGGACTGGGAGGCCTGGGCGGCGGTCAGGTATTCACGCGCGGCGGCGAGGTAGGTTTCCGGATCGCCCCCCCGATCCAGGGCCTTTTCCAAAGCGGTGGCGGCATCGCCGGGCTTGCCGCGGGTGCGGTCGATTCGGCCGATGGCGATCCAGGCCCGCGCAAGAAGATCGCGGCCGGCTCCATCCGCTTCCTCGACCAGTTTTTGGAACAGCTGCCGGGCTTCCTCGCTTTTGCCGCGGGCGGCCGTGATTTCCGCCTTCCAGTAGCGGGCTTCGACGCGAGCGGAGGCGGGGGCATTGTCCTTGATGGCCGCCAGTTCCTTTTCCGCCTCGTCCTGCTTTCCATCCGCCAGCAGGGTTTTGACCGTGAGAATCCGCGCGGCCCCGGCGGAGGCGGGATCCGCCTTTTCCTTTTCCATGAGTTGTCGCAACTGTTTGAGCCCTTCCTCTCGCTGGTTCTCATTCAAAAGGGCGGAAGCAAGGCCCAGGCGAGCCTGATTGGCTTGTCCTTCGGGGAAAGAATTGAAATCGAGGCGCTTCCAATCGGCCAAGGCCTCCTTCCAGCGACCCGCTTCGTTCAAAGCGGAGGCGCGAACCAGCAGGACGCGATTGACCATGTCGGCGGGCGGAGTTTTGGGCAGGGCAGCCAGCGCCTCCGAAGACCGGCCATCAACCAAAAGCGCTTCGGCCAAAAGAACCTGAGCCTCAGGCTGGGGGCTCGAGCTGTTTTTTTGAAGCCATCCCCGGATTCGGGCGACGGCGTCGTGGGCCAGTCCATCCCGGATCATTTCCTCCGCCACGCGGAGATCTTTTGGGAATTCAGAAGCCTGAATCCTCCAGGGCGGATCGCAAATGAGGATCAGGATGAAGAGGAAAAAGAAGCGGTCCATTTTCATCGGGTTAAATTGCGGAGGATTTGGCCGGTGGCGCTTTCGATGCAACGGGCCACTTCGGCGGGCGTGCCCTGTGTCACGATGCGACCGCCGGCCTCCCCGCCTCCGGGGCCAAGATCCACGACATGATCAGCATGGCGGATGACATCGGGATGGTGTTCCACGACCACGAGCGTATGGCCGGATTCGCATAAGGCGAAGAAAACCGACAAAAGCCGTTCCACCTCGGCGAGATGCAATCCGGTGGTGGGTTCGTCGAGAAGGTAGAGGGACGGCCCGCGGGTACGGGAGGCCAAGGCGGTGGCCAGGCGGACACGCTGGGCCTCGCCGCCGGAGAGACGATCGGCCGGTTGGCCGATGGGAAGGTAACCCAAGCCGACCTTTTGAAGCGCCTCCAGGGCCGAGGCGAGGGCGGGGATGGATCGGAAAAGCTGAAAGGCGCGATCCACGGAGAGATCCAAAACATCGGCGATGGAGTGACCGCGATACGTCACCGCCAGGGTCTCACGATTGTAACGGCGACCGGCGCAGGCGGGACAGGGAGCAACTGCTTCCGGGAGAAGCTGAAGCTGAACGGCCACCTCACCGTGGCCGCCGCAGGTTTCGCAACGACCGCCCCGCACGTTGAAACTGAAGCGGGAGGGGCCAAAACCGCGGGCGCGGGAAGCCGGCAGGGCGGCAAAGAGTTTGCGGAGTTCGTCAAAGACGCCAAGGATCGTGAGGGGATTGGAGCGTGAGAGCCGGGCCAGTGGTGTCTGGTCGATCACCAGAGTCCGGGTGATTGGGTCGGCTCCTTGGAGCGATGAATAAGATCCGGGTTCCGGGCCGGCGGAGGGCCCCTGCAGATGGCGCTGGAGGGCGGGGGCCAGGGTGTCAAAGACCAAGGTACTTTTTCCGGAACCACTGACCCCGGTAACACAGGTGAAGGCCCCGAGGGGGATTTCCAGATCGATCCCTTTCAGGTTGTGGGCGGAGGCACCACGCAGAACCAAGCGCCCGATGGAGGTTGGACGACGCGGTGGAAAAGAGATGCGGCGCCGGCCGGAAAGAAACGCCCCGGTGAGGGAGTTTTCCTGGAAGGTGATCTCCTTGGGGCTGCCTTGGGCCACCACCTTTCCTCCTTGGGCTCCGGCGCCCGGGCCCAGTTCGATGAGATGATCGGCCCGGCGAAGGGTTTCCTCGTCGTGCTCGACGACAAGAAGCGAGTTGCCGAGATCGCGGAGGTCACCGAGCAGGTCGAGAAGCCTGGAATGATCCGCCGAGTGAAGCCCGATGCTGGGTTCGTCGAGAACGTACAGGACGCCGGTGAGGCCACCTCCGAGTTGACTGGCGAGGCGGGCACGGCGGGCTTCCCCGCCGGAGAGCGAGTCCATGGGGCGATCGAGGGTGAGATAACCAAGTCCAAGTTTTTCTAAGAAGGAAAGGCGATGAACCACAGCCTGGCGGAGGGGATCGAAGGCATGGGCGGATGGGCCCGGAGGCTTGGGGAGTTGTTCGAGGAATTTTTTAACGGTCGAAACGGAGAGCTGGCAGAGCGAGGCCAGGTGGTGACCCCGACCAGGTGCGCCGCCCAGTGTGACCAGCAAGGCGTCCGGATGAAGGCGGAGACCGCGGCAACTGGGGCAGGTGCCGGGGCTGAAAAACCGACGGATCCGGTTGCGGGCAACTTCGGAAACGGCCGAGGCCATCCGGCGGTCGAGTTCGGGCAAAATTCCCTCGAAGGGCTTTTTTTCGCGGACCAGACGACCGGCCCGGGTGGCTTGCAAAACCACCGGTTTGCCGCCGGAGCCGTGAAGGAGAAACCTGCGGGCGGAATCCGGCCATTCGGACCAAGGAACTCCCGGGTCGATGCCAAAGTGGCGGGCCAGATCCCGACCCAGCGCGCGGTAGTAGGCTCGGATGCCCGGATGAGCCCGATTCCAAGGCGCCACAGCCCCTTTTTCCAGGGAAAGAGCCGGGTTGGGAACGACCCGATTTGGATCCGGTGCGAGACGAATACCCAAGCCGGAACAGTCAGGACAGGCTCCCTCCGGGCTGTTGAAGGAGAAATGGCGGGGCGTGAGGCGAGGTGCCCGGTAACCGGTTTCCGGATCTTCAGGCTCGGAGGAGAGCAAAAGGTCCGGTTGGCCGGAAGGTTGGGAAAAATCGGGGGCAGTGAAGGCGACGACCAGACGACCTTGGCCGAGCCGCACGGAGAGTTCCAAGGAGTCGGCAAGCCGCGCCCGGGTGGATTCCTGTATCTCCAGGCGATCAATGACCAACTCCAGGGCCTCCCCCTCGGAAGAGGAGGAAAGATCGATCCATTTTCCTTTGCGGCGGGCACGGAGGAATCCTTCCTTCTTGAGTCGGGCCGGATCCGAACTATCGAGGGGAGCCAAAAGAACGGCAAAAGTGCCGGTGTAATCATGCAACAAGCGGTCGACCATCTGTGAGGGGGAAGAGGCCAGGAGGGCGCGACCGGTTTTGGGATCGTGCGGGGTCCCGTTGGTGGCGTAGAGAACTCGGAGGTGGTCGTGGATTTCCGTGGAGGTGGCAAGAGTGGATCGGCCCGAACCGCCGGAGTGACGTTGTTCGACCGCAAGGGTGGGCGAGAGACCCTCGATGGAGTCGACCGCGGGGGCCGGCAGGCGTTCCAGGTGAAGTCGGGCGTGGGCGGAGAGGCTTTCGAGGTAGCGACGCTGGCCCTCGGCGTAAACGGTGTCAAAAGCAAGGGAGGATTTCCCGGAACCTGATGGGCCGGTGAGGACAACGAGGCGGTGTTTGGGGATATCGAGATTGATTCCGGCGAGGTTGTGCTGGCGGGCGCCGCGGATGCGGAGGAGATCGCCGGTTCGGCTCACGGGGAGCGCGGTCCGTCCCGCGCGTGGCCGGGGTTAGGCGGCCGCGGCGGGCGAGGGATCGACGTGGATGCGCCGATTGCCGCGGTCAAAGCGGACGTGGCCGTCGGAAAGGGCGAAGAGGGTGTGGTCGCGGCCCATGCCGACATTGGTGCCGGCATGAAACTTCGTGCCGCGCTGACGAACGAGGATGGAGCCGGCGAGGACGAGCTGTCCGCCGAAGCGTTTTACACCGAGACGCTGGCTGTGGCTGTCGCGGCCGTTGCGTGTCGATCCCTGACCTTTTTTATGTGCCATGGCAGACTCTCCGGTTAACGGCCACCCTGAATGGCCTTGATCTTGATGCGGGTGCGGGACTGACGGTGCCCGACCTTGCGATGATAGCCCTCCCGGCGGCGGTACTTGTAGGCGATGACCTTGGGAGCGCGGTCTTGGGCCAAAACCTCGGCCACCACTTTGGCTCCGGAGACAACGGGTTTACCAACCTGGACTTTGGAGTCATGGGCCAGAAGAAGAACATCAGAAATTTCCGTGGAGGAGCCGGGCTCGCCTGCAAGGCGTTCCACCTCAAGGGTATCGCCTTCGCGAACCTTGTACTGTTTCCCACCTGTCCGGATAACGGCGAGGGTCGGCATAAGTTGAAGACAGTAAGCTAGAAATGGCAGAGAGGCAAGAGTGATCGCCGTTGGGGCGGGTGGAACGGGGTTTAGGGAAGTTTAGGGGATTGAGCGGCCACCGAGCGGACAAGGAGGAGGTCCTCGTGGCGGGCGCGGCGGCGGTGGTAGCGCTTTTCCATCTCCTCAAGCAGAGAGTTCCAGGCGGATACTGGAAGGATCTTGGGAGTTTCCCACCCTTCGGAGTCCTTGAGTTTGCGTTGCCAGGAAACCTTCCCGGCAAAGAGGGAAACGCGGTAGATCACGGGGGGTTCGTCCCCGCCCGACTTTTCCGTCCATTCGATGGCCCGGCGCACGGGCGTACCGATCAGAGTTCGCCGCGGGCGACGGATTCCTTGGCCAGACGCTCGGCTTCCTTTTGGCGTTCTTTCTCGGCCTTGGCTGTCCAGTCATCCCAGGATTTTCCAAAAGCGGTGTCCTCCCCGGTGAAGCGGACACGGATGACGCGACTGGCAGGAACGGTTTGGGGAAGAGAGTCTTTCCCCTGGGGAACAAAGAGGTGAACCTGGTCTCCGGATTCGTTGTAAAGATAAACGAACCCGATGAGGTGGGAGCCGTCCTGGAGTTCGAGCGTCACGTCCCCTCGATAATCAAATGCGTTTTGCAGGGCATGGCGGCGCGCCGTCGCATCGCCGCATTCCAAGGTGCTGCCTTCGATCGAGCCCGGTTTGTGCGTGGGTAAAGCGTGTTTGTCGGACTGGGGCATGGGAGTAAGGGGAAGAATCAGGTCCCGTAGGCCATGGCGGCCTTGACGGTGCGGGCGAAGCCGGGGACGGAACCGAAGGTGTCATCGACGGAACTGGCCTCGTAGCCGCAGTGAACCATGCAGTCCCGACACTTCTCGTTGCCGCTGCGGTGGCCGTAATTCTCCCATTCGGTTTCCTCCATGAGCTGCTTGAACGTGGGGACGTAGCCGTCTTGGAGCAGGTAGCAGGGCTTCTGCCAGCCGAAGATGTTGTAAGTGGGATTGCCCCAAGGCGTGCATTCGTAGTCGACGTTGCCCTGGAGGAATTCGAGGAAATTGGGGGAGAGATTGAATTTCCAAGAGCGTTTGCGGTTGGCGAGGATCTGGCTGAAGAGTTTTTTGGTTCGTTCCCGGCCGAGGAAGTGTTCCTGATCGGGCGCCTTTTGGTAGCTGTAGCCCGGCGACAGCATCATGCCTTCGACGCCGAGTTTCATCATTTCGTCGAAGAAGAGTCGAACGCGGGCGGGATCCGCACCCTCGAAAAGGGTCGTGTTGGTGGTGACGCGGAAGCCGCGTTGAACGGCTTCCCGGATGGCTTCGACGGCGATCTTGTAAGTGCCGTCACGGCAGACGGCGGCATCGTGTTCGGGCTCGAGGCCGTCCATGTGAACGCTGAAAGTGAGGAATTGGGTGGGCTTGAACAAGTCGAGCTTGCGCTTCAAGAGAAGGGCGTTGGTGCAGAGGTAGACGTACTTTTTGCGCGCAACGAGGCCCTCCACGATCTTGTCGATTTCCGGATGAATGAGGGGTTCGCCTCCCGGGATGGAGACCATGGGGGCGCCGCATTCATCGGCCGCGGCCCAGCATTGTTCCGGGGTCAGCCTTTTGCTGAGAACGTGATCCGGGTACTGGATCTTGCCGCACCCGGCGCAGGCGAGGTTGCAGCGGAA
>RGTE01000170.1 GCA_010025475.1 Verrucomicrobiota bacterium | reverse complement strand
CGGGCGGTGGAACGAGCTTTCTAGGCAAGGAAATACCCGCTTTGGATGCTGGCTCCGAAGTCCTGACTTGGGACGGCAAAATCTGGAACATCCAAGATCAACGTGTTTTCCGGGCACGCTTTGAAAAATACCTCAATGCGGAGGAAGAAACCGGGGCGGATGCAAGGAAGTATCGCGATCAATTCAAGGAAATGATGGAGTTTCTATCTCCCGCCAAGGTGTCGAAGGAAAGCTTTCGTAAGGCCTGGGCGATTCTTCCGCAGGCCTCGGATTATGATCCGGATGCCCAGCTGTGCAGTTCCCTTGATGACGCCATTTTTGGTGTGCTGCTTGCCCAGCAGGAGGTGACGAAAATAGATGACCTCAACCGCACGCTAGCCAAACGCAAGGATACCTTGGAATGGAATTCGCGTTTTGCCGCGGACAGCAGTCTCCTGGGACAGGCTCCCAAGAATCCGGCGGCGGCGGAGCAGTGGAACCGGGAGCAAAACCTCAAGCGCGACATGAAAATGCAGCCCTTGCTTACCGAGCTTGGGGAAGTCAATGCATCCATCGCCGGAAACCGCGTCAAGAAAGAGGCCCTACGCCTTCAGGCTAAGATTGAGTTTCAGGTCCTGATTGCCCAACTTTTTCTACAAAGAAGGTTCGAGCACGTGCTGCTCGCCAACCGCTTCTACCGGGCCTTGTTTGGAGATGGGGACAATCAATTAAAAGTCACGGATGACTATGCCTCCAGTCAGTCTGCGAAAAACAAGGATTCCTTCGGGGATCTGGCCAAACTTCCCAAAACCCTCGGCCAACTCGATGCTTTGGCGAATGAGGCGATCCGGGATGTGCGGGAGGGGGTGGAGTCCTTTTCCTTTCTCTTGGAAAAGAATGAGCTTAGGAGTGCCTCGGAGCGCCTGAGTGAGGCTTTTGCGGTGGGGGAATATCTTCCGGAAATCCGACTTCTGCCGCGCCCCAAAAAACGGGAGGTTTTGGAATTTACCCGTAAAAGGGCGGAAGGTTTGGTGCACGAGCTTGAGAAAACCGCCCGCGATTTCGACAGCGCAAAGGCGATGGCGGCAATTGAAACCGCTCGAACCGTCAGTGCCCTTCATTTGGCCAAGGCCCGTGCAGCCGCCTCCTCGGGGGATCGGGCCACCTTGGAGACAGAGCTCCGGGTTGCCACCGAAATCTGGCCCCGAAATCCTGCCTTGGCAGAAGTTTCCGGCGCCATTTTTACCCAGACAGACGTCCAGCAACAGGCGTTGAGCGACTTTGACCGGCTTCACGCCCAGAAAAATTATCGGCAAATCTATGAGGACAAGGTTCGATTTATTGCGGCCACAGCTCTTCATCCGGAAAAACAGGAAAAACTAAAACAAGTCCTCGATCAGGTGCAGCTGGCCGAGGCGGCCTTGTTGCGGGCCGCGGAACTGGCCAAGCGGGGGGACCCTGCGGGTGCATGGGAGAGTGTGGAGCACGGCTTTTCCGACTACCCGGACGACCCCAAACTGAATCAGGCTCGGGCTGAATTCACCACCCAAGCAGCCGAATTCGTCCGAAGTGTCCGGACCGCCCAGGAAATGGAGCGAAAACAACAGATGGGATCGAGCTTGGCTTGGTACCTGCGCGCCCAACAGGATTACCCCAACAGTGAGATCGCTAAGGATGGGATCGCCCGAATCTCATCAAGGATTCTTGCGCCGTGACGCCTTTGCGGAATCCTTTTTGCGTCCTCGCCAGATCCACCGAAGAGGCGATCCGCCGAGCCGAAACACCTCCCGGATCCGGGCGCCTAGGTATCGCTCGTAATCCTGGTTCATGAGGGCGGGTTGGTTGACGAATCCCAACACGGTCGGGATCGGTCCGTCCACCTGCGTCGCGTAGTAAATCCTGAGCCGTTTCCCGGCCTTGGCAGGCGGCGCTTTTCGCTCCATCGCCTGGGAAAGGACGCGGTTCAATTCGCCCGTACCTAGTTTAAGCGACCTGTTTCGGATGCTTGCCGTCACCACTTCCCCCAATCGGTCCAAGCCGGTCCGGCGCAGCGAACTGAGAAACACCACCGGCACCTCCGGCAAGAAAAAGAGCTTCCGACGTAGAGCCTCCTCATAATCGGACAGGAATTTTGGCGTCCGCATTTCCACCCCGCCTTGGCGGGCCAAATCCCATTTGGTCACGGCAACTACGCAAGGCCTCTGGGCCCTCTGGATGAGCCCCGCCACCTTTTTCTCCACCAAACCCACCCCTTCCACGGCATCCACCGCCAAAATGGCCAGATGGCACCGGTCGATCGCGTGGGCGGTGCGCCCACCCATGATCTGCTCCAGCGGGTCGTGGACCCGGCGCTTTTGCCGGAGGCCGGCGGTGTCGATGAACGTGACGGGTAACCCGGCGATCTCCGCGTCCACATCCACCGCGTCCCGAGTGGTGCCGGCCAGCGGGTTCACCATCGTCCGGTCCTCCCCGATCCACGCGTTCACCAGTGAGGATTTTCCGGCATTAGGACGACCAACGATCGCGATCCGGGTCCGCTCCTGCCGTGCAATCTCCGCCTGCGGCCAGGCTT
>RGTE01000169.1 GCA_010025475.1 Verrucomicrobiota bacterium | reverse complement strand
CCGGAACAGGATTTCGGATCGCCCAAGGCGGAGGATTCGTCGGTTTGGAAACGCTGGTGGCGCCCCATGCGGGAAAAAATCTCCGAGCCTGCGGGGAACGTTATGCTGGGGTTTTTTGATCCGGAGGATGAGTCATCCCGGATTTCCCTAGAGGCCCATGGGGGACAACTCACGCATTTGGCAGTTCCCGGATGGAAAATGTCCGAATCCGGTTTGGAGCCGGAACCGATCTTTCGCCGACTGGATGAGGAGAAAGTTTCCAGCGGTCTTTCGCTTTTGCCGATCCTCGCCAACGATGAGGGGGGGATGCGGGTGCCGGAACCCGTGGAGACGTTGTTGCGTCTGCCTGTTTCCGAGCAGCAAAAGTTCATCCAGGCACTTTTGGTCCAGGCCCAGGAATGGGGTGTCCCCGGGATGATGGTGGATTGGGGGGAAATTGATCCAAGGATGCGTGATGCCATGACCGGGTTCCTGCAACGGTTGGGCGCGGATTTGCATGCAAAAAAGATCGAGCTTTGGGTGATCCTTCCGGTGGGAAGGGAGTTGGAGGTTTTTGATTTGGATGCCATCAGCGGATTTGCCGATCGCATGGTGGCGATGTTGCATGACGAAACCGGGGAGGAGGATAGCCCAGGTCCGATTGCCTCCCTCGATTGGTTTGAGGGATGGCTGAAGGCGATGATGTCCTACGGGCGTCCGGAGCAGTGGATCCTCTCCCTGGGATTGCACGGGTACGACTGGGAAGAGGGAAAGAGGCGCGCCGAAACGATCGGCTTTTACGATGCCTTGGCCCGGGCCCGCTGGGCCGGATTACCACGAATCGAACCCCAGCCGCATTCCGATCAGCCGCACTTTGCCTACCGGCAAGAGGGGCGGCGACATGAGGTCTGGTTTCTGGACTCCGTCACCTTGGCCAACCAGCTGGAGATTCTTCGCCCGTATACCCCGGGGGGAATCGGGCTTTGGAAGCTCGGTCTTGAAGACCGGGATATTTGGAAAATTCTCGGCAAGGGAATCTCCCAAAAGCTCCGGCCGATCGATCTTCCCGGGGAGGTGCGTCCGGTCGGTGCGATCGCGGATGTTGGCAACGGGGATGCCCTTTCGCCCTATCTGGAAGAGAAGGAGGGACGCCGGACGTTCGAGGTTCTGGCCAACGGGGCGTGGCGGGGGCGGTATGAACCTTTGCCGCAGCCTGCCTCGGTCATGCACAGCGGGGCGGCCGACCCGAAAATGGTGGCCCTGACTTTTGACGATGGCCCAGATCCCGTTTGGACGCCGCAGATTCTCAACATTCTTAAGGAGAAAAATGTGTCCGCCACCTTCTTTGTGGTGGGAAAGCAGGCGGAAATGGAACCCGGGCTGGTTCGCCGCATCCTGGAAGAGGGGCATGAGCTGGGAAACCACACCTTTACCCACCCGAATCTGGCCGAGGTGCCTGAACATCAAATTCGTCTGGAGCTGAATGCGACGCGCCGATTGATCGAGGACCTGACCGGCCGTTCCCTTCTGTTTTTCCGCCCGCCCTACCAGGCCGACAGCAACCCACAGACTCCGGAAGAGCTTCGTCCTTTGCGGGTGGCCCGGGATCTTGGGTATTTAACGATCGGACAGTCGATCGACTCACGGGATTGGGAGCGGCCCGGGGAGGAGGAAATCCGGCGGGCGGTGGAGGAGGGGCGAAGCCAAGGCCAGACCATTCTGTTGCATGACAGCGGCGGGGACCGGTCGCAGACGATGGCGGCCTTGCCCGGCATCATCGATTTTCTCCAGTCGAGGGGGGATCACCTGGTCACGGTGGGGACCCTGTTAGGACTTCGGCCCGAAGAAACCATGCGTCCCATGAGTGGAGAATTTTCTCTTTCTTCCTGGATGAGTCAGTGGGTCTTTTGGACCTGGCGCACGATTCAAAAAAGCCTGAATTGGTTCCTGATTTTAACGACAGCCTTGCTGGCTCTGCGCCTTGGCTTGGTGTGGAAGGCTTCCCGTAGACCGGCCCCCAAGAGGAGTCTGGGGATGTTTCGAGGAGTCTCGGTGATTCTGCCCGCCTTTAACGAATCCAAGGTGATTGCATCGACCCTCCGCCATCTGGATGCCAGCCGATATCCTGGCGAGGTTGAGTTTCTGGTGGTCGATGATGGTTCTACCGACGATACAGCCGATCTGGCCGATGCGATGGTGTCCCGGGATTCGCGGTTCCGGCTTTTACGCCAGCCCAATTTGGGTAAGGCGGCGGCTTTAAACCGCGGTTTGGCCGCCGCCCGTTACCCTTGGGTGGTCACCCTGGATGCCGACACGCATTTTAGTCCGCGCACAATCGGTGAACTCGTCCAGCCCCTGGAGGACGAAAAAGTGGGAGCCGTTTCCGGAAGGGTCAGGGTCGGTAACCGCAAAAGATTCCTGCCGGCTTTACAGGAGCTCGAATACAGCAGCGGGTTTCATTTGGACCGGGTCGCCTACGCCAAGTGGGACTGCATCACGGTTGTTCCCGGAGCGGTTTCGGCTTACCGCGCGGAGGTGGTTCGATCCTTGGGGGGATTCAGCGAGGATACTTTGGCGGAAGACGCGGATCTTAC
>RGTE01000168.1 GCA_010025475.1 Verrucomicrobiota bacterium | reverse complement strand
AAGGAATAAAGATCCCAAGCGATGCCGCTGCCGATGGCCGAAACCAGGTAAAACAGAGCGAGCACCACCAGCACCTTGCGCCGGCCATGCCGGTCGGACGGACGGCTGACCATAAGTGAACCGAAGATCGTGCCGATCAAGGCCGTGGCCACGGTGAAGCCGAGCATCGCCTCGTTCAGGCCAAAATGCTTCTGCAGCGCATCGGTTGTCCCCGAAATCACCGCGGTGTCGAAACCGAAAAGCAGCCCGCCGAGGGCGGCGATCATCGTGCTCAGATAGACTTTTTTAAGGGTCATGGGGAGTGCCGTAAGGTCGGTCGTAGGGGGTTCTGAAACCCTATTTTCAACCTTTTGATAATCGGGTTTTCTATGCTGGCGTGGAATGCGTTTTTTGCGCAAAAACTCTTATTTTTGCGTATTTTAGGCAGTTTTGAGGAATTTTAAGGCTCAAGTTTACTCTTTTTTTCTTTTTCGCTTTAAGCTAGTAAAAGTCCTTGTTAACGAGCTTTTGCGCAAAGGTATGAGCCGACGTCTAAAGATCGCCCTCGCCCTTCCCGACTTTGAACCTTGGGGTTTGGCCTCCTTTCTCAATGGAGTGACCGACTATGCCCGCGCCCGGGACTGGTTGCTCACCCACTGTCCGGCAGACCCCGAAAGCTCAAGGGACTGTCCACTGAAATGGAGCAATATGAAAAGTTGGCCCATCGATGGATTGATCATCGGCGTGACCGAATCCTCCCATTTGAAGCAGTTAAAGAAACTCAACATCCCCACGGTCAACATCGCCGGTGACGCTTTCGCGGAATCTGGGATGCCGGCGGTCGCCCCGAATAGCCGGATGATTGGAAAACTGGCTGCGGAGTACCTGCTCAGCCTGGGCCTCAGAAATTTTGCCTACCACGGCGTGGAGGGGCGTTTTTATTCCGATCTGAGATGGCAGGGGTTTCGAGACGCGGCTCGGGAAGCAGGGCACAAAGCCCTCAAATTTTGTGTGGCTCACACCATTCGGGACGGACTTTGGAATGAACGGCACGACCGGCTCAGAAAATGGCTGGCCACCCTGCCCCGGCCGGTCGGCTTGTTTGCCGTGCACGATTACCGCGCCCTGATTGCCATGTCCGCCTGCCGCGACATTGGGCTGCGGGTGCCGGAGGACGTGGCCATCATCGGGGCGGATAACAACTTGATGGTCTGCAATTTTTCGGTGCCGACCTTAAGCAGCATTGGCATGGATGCGTATGGCATGGGCCAAAAAGCCTCCCAGCTGCTTGACGATATCCTGCAAGGAAAACCTTCACCTGAGAAAGTCATCCTGATCGATCCCACCGGGGTGGTCCCGCGGGACTCCACGGATGTGCTGCACCTCAACGATGAGGCCACGGAAAAAGCCGTGCGCTTCATGCGCAGCAATTATGCCAAGCAGTTCAAAATCACGGGCATTGCCGAAGCGGTCGGGGTATCCCGACGCTCCTTGGAAATGCGTTTTCGGAAATCGCTGCAGACTTCTCCGGCGGAATACCTTTCCAAATTACGGGTCCAGAAAGCCATCCAGCTCATTCGAAGCGAACCGAGCTGGACTCATGGAAAAATTGCCCGGGAGTGCGGATTGATGAACGCCACCAATATGAGAGCGGCGTTTCGCCGCATTCTGCAAACCACCCCACAGGATTATCGAACCCCGAGCTAATGGGTGGATCAGCTCTTGGCTCCTTTTCCGGGGTCGCCGGGCAGCCCTGATTGTCCCCGCAAGGCCTGCTGGGAAATTCGCCTCCTCATGGGCAGGGCACCTGCCACCATCGCCGGCATTCTGCGGATCGCCTCTTCCCGGTCAGTGGTTTCCAGCGAGCGGTGAACCAAAACGCCTGCCACCATCTTTTTGACCCACCAGATCCGCCCCCTCAACTGCAGGTTCTTTGTCCGGGGAACACGGTTGTTCGGCCCATGAACAATCGGAAACCCCGCCTCCATTGTGCCTCAATCCTAATTCCTAGCCCCGACCGCGCCTTTTCCTTGCGAAAAGGGTCACCAATCCGAGGACCAACAGCGAGGCGCTGCCGGGCTCCGGAATTGCGGTCGCCCCGCCGTTGTAGTTTAGGAGCAGGTTCTGCCCGCCCGCGCTGGTCGAAATCGACCATAAAGCCGCGCTGCCCGTGGCATTGGCAAACTGGGTCGTCCGGATATCAAACAGCCCGTTCAAGGCTGAATCAAAAGCCGCCTGACTGCCATATGATCCGTAGCCAGCGCCCCCAATCTGAATCCCATCCGTGGCCGTGGCGATGGAGAAGCTGTAGCCCTTCAAAGGATCCCACTCATCCGCCGCCCCTTTTGTCAGGTTATCGGCTGCCAGCAGGGAAATCACATCGATGATGAACCTGCTGGCTCCTCCGGTGGCCGTCACGTTCAAGGTTCCGGTCACGTTCAGGAAGTCCCAGTTCGTGCCTCGGCCCGCCAGGAAGTCGGTGTCATTGCCCGTGAAGTCGTCGACTTCCCATGCGTAGGTGGCCCCGCCCGCCCACGTCGTGTTGCCAGCATTGAGCTGACCCGGGCTGTTGCCCACCGCCAAGGTTCCCCCCGAGGCGAT
>RGTE01000167.1 GCA_010025475.1 Verrucomicrobiota bacterium | reverse complement strand
GATGGGTTCAACTTCGGATTGGTCATAGGATACGGAGAGCGGTGTCTCCACGTTGGTTCCTAGCGTAATGGTGCGGTTGGTTCCGACCGAATAGGTGGAACTGGTAACAGTCTCACGCCAGGGGGCAAAGTTCCAGACCCGGCGGTAAGCCAAGCTTGCGGCTTTCTGGAGGAAGGTCAGCGTTTCGGAGTCGGTCTTTCCGACCTTCTCACCGGCGTATTGGGCTATTTCAGACAGGGTCATTTACTTGTTCCTCAGGTTGCGGGATCGGCTCGGTGTTGAAACGCTCGTACACCTCACCATCCACCTCCTCAGTATACGCGCCTGTGACCATTTCGCCAGCGGGTACGCTGGCCGGGTGGTAGGGCTTGACCCCGATCTGGGCAAGCTGTTCCTTGCTCCAGCACCAGAAGATGCTGGCTGGATGGTTGACATCCTCAATGCGGATGCCTTGGGGTTGGCGGATGATGCTATTGGTTGATGTGATCCACATATGGTCTCCTATCTTGCTCTGGCGTATTTGAAGGGTGATTCTGCAAAGGCGGCAAAGATAAAGTTTCCGGGTTCATTTATCCAAGCACCAGTCCCTGCCTCCCTTAATTTAAATCCATTAGACAAAATATCCAAATCGCCCGGATAAGTTCCGCCATTTTCTGCGGTAGATGAATTTGCCTCAAGTTCGCTATTTGAAACATTTGAAATATCTCTGCCGGTGTCGTGGATGCACCACGGTTTTGCATTTGCGTCTATTCTTTTAATAATCATCCATCTCGGCCTAAACCCGCACCAAATAAATGGGCCATCGGCAGAGTTGTTGCCGGTGTAGCTTCCGAACTTGGAGTATCCCTCGATTTCGGCAAATAGGTAAGAGATATATGTGTCGTTATTTGCATTAACCGCTGCGTTTGTTCCAACCGAGAACACGCTGGATGTGGGGCTGGTGGAGTTCCAGTAATCTGTACCCGTTGCGGTAGCAGAAGTTGTGCTTAGCGTTAAGTATGTGGTATTGGCAATAGACGCATGCCAAACCGGCCACCCCTGATCCGCTCCTGCCGTGGTGCGAGCCTTGACAATAATCATCTTGGGGGCAACTCCAAGGTTATGGCTTATTGTTCGGTTCGCCCCGTTGCCAGTGTAGCTTATAATATCTAGTCCATCCTGAGATGATTTGTCCCATGCCCATGCCACATATTGCGTCCCGCTTGTGTTTACAAGCGTGCCTGTTCCGATTGTGAACCCATTCGAATTAAAAGATGTAAGTCCAGTTGAGCTTGTTACCTCATCGCCAGTTGTGTCGCTTGATAGTTGTTTTTGTGTACCCCTTGTCGTGTCGTAAATTGCATGGCTAGTTGCTGCTCCTCGGTTTTTAATCCAAACCAAATCAGGGCTAAACCCAAGGCTGGAAACTGAATTTGATGCTCCAGTACCAGTATAGGCAACCACGTCCATGGCCTTGCTTGGTTTTTGAATTGATGGCTGGTTAAGGTTTTGAGTGCAGAGAGCCTTGAAGCCCGTTGGGGCGGTATATGCGAAGGGGCGTTGGCCGAAGTTGACTACAAATGAAGTATTTCTTGCGCTACTTCCATCAGCAAACCATGGAAACATTGTTTTATTCGCAAGCGAATATGAAATTGCTCCTTGGCTGACATTATTTTTATAGAATGTTATTGACCCAGAATCAGAATTAACTGCAACACCAATAATATCATTTTGACCATATGTTGATCCATACGATGAATTTGCGGTATCAACATATTTTTCTCCAGAAAATGCATAATAAACCGCATAAGTTGAAGATGCTGGTGATGTTGAAATTCCACAAAAAGAATCAAATCCATTTCCGTCATTTGGGGTAAATTCCCAATACCATTTTCCGGTTGATGGAATTGCAAAATTTCCAAATGCACCTCCAGACGGAGCCACTCCTCCGGTTGAACATTCTAAATTTCCATTAGATAATGATGCTCCCTGTAATGATAATGGATTTAATGTTGCATAGTTCCCCCTCACCTCCCCACCCAATCCAGTATCCGTCCCATAATTCGTCGGGCTATCCACAAGGCTGTCGTTGCCTGCGCCTGCCGTGACGGAGAAATTATTCGGAGTCCAGTTGTTGCCGTTTGAGCTAGAGTCCTTGCCAAGCGTGGTGGATGTCGTTCCGCTGTTATCTGCAAACTTAAGATAAAACCAATTCGTCCCATACGTTCCGCTGTAAGCCCCTGCCTTCCAGCGGCCTGTGATGGCATCTGTTTCTCCGAAGCTGGATGGGGTTAGGGCTTGGCCGTCGATGAAGTTGATTTCGGTTAGGTAGCCGTCAAAATAAGATACCGCTGAATCTCCGTATCTTCCTATTGCATTTGTGTATGAGCTGTTGAAAAGATAGGGAGTTGCTGAAGATGTCCAAGTTCCAACCTGAATGCCATTGACGTAAAAATATGAAGCACCGCTTGCGGTAACGGACAGGACAAGGTGATACCATGCAGAAGGATCTCTGAATACCCTAGTTGTCGTAAGCACGGTAGAGTTAACTCCAAGAACAACCCTAATCGTATTGTCTGTCTGAAACTCGATCCAGCTTGG
>RGTE01000166.1 GCA_010025475.1 Verrucomicrobiota bacterium | reverse complement strand
GCCTTGGCGGACGCCGTGAAGGCGGTGATGGACGCGGCCAACGGGACGTCCGGGGTGCCCACGCTGGCCCAGTTGTTGCTCCTTGGCGTGAGCGGTGTGAACGAGTCGAATTTGGCGGCCTATCAGGCGGCATTGCGGGGGAGTGCAGATGACGGAAGTGGGACCGACAGCTTGCTGGAACTGCAGGCGTTCGTGCCGTCGATCGTTGCTAACGACGATTCGCTGACCCGGGACGGCGGGTCCGGTGCGACCACCAAGATTGCGCTGAGCCAGCTTCTGACCAACGACTACTACAGCACACCCTCGGCTCCGACCGTGAGCCTGGTTTCCGGGGCGACGGCCCAAGGCGGCACGATCTCGATCGACAACGGCTGGATCGTCTACACCAGCTCCTCGAGCCTTGCTTCCTCGTCCACGGACAGCTTCCTCTACCGGATCACCGACAGCCTGGGCAACACGGCAACGGCCACGGTCTACCTGGCGGCGGGCGATTACTCGGCCTCGGCGGTGAACATTGTCTCCGTGGTGGATGCCACGGCTCCGGCTACGGGCAAGGTGGTGACCTTTGCGGTGACGCCGAGCCGCTCCTTCGTCGTCTACGCGACCTCCTCGCTGACTGCGCCGATCAGCTGGACCAACCTGGGCACCTTTAACGGGGATGCCAACGGGACATTGGTTCTGCCGGATTCCGCGGCTGGCTCTTCCCGGTTCTACAAGCTGGAGGATGTGCGCTGATGAAAAAGATATCCCTAGTCCTCTTGGCGACGATCTCCCTGGCCGTTTCAGGGCGGGCCGCCGTTTCGTTGGTGGAGTTCGGCGAATCGAACCTCACGGCCGCGATTCCCGACAACAATCTTGGGGGAATGGCCCGGAGCGTTGAGATTTCGGGATACGAACTGAAGGCGCCCTACGTGGTGACGGTGAGCATGAAGATCGTGGGGACCGGGGTGGGTGCCTTCAACGGGGATTACTACGCCTACCTGAAGCACGTTTCGACCGATGGGACGATGACCCAACTCGCCGTGCTGTTGAACCGGCTAGGGCGTTCGACCGATCTGCCCACCGGCTATTCCGACAACGGCCTGAATATCGTCCTGGCCGACTCGGCCGACGAGGACATCCACAACTATCGTTTTGCGCTGAGCGGCGGAAACAATAATCCGATCACCGGGCAGCTTACCGGCACCTGGCAGGCCGACGGGCGGAATGTCGACCCTCTCGCGGTCTTTGATACTTCCTTCCGGACCACAACTTTGAACAGTCTCGGGTTGGTCAGTCCGAACGGAACGTGGACACTGTTTGTTGCCGATGCCCAGGCGGGTGGCATCGGTCAGCTGACCGACTGGAAAGTGACGATGCAGGGCGTGCCGGAGCCTTCCTCCGCCTCCTTGTTGGTGGCAGGAATGGGTGGCCTTTGGGCTTGGTACAGGAGGCGGAAGAAGGCGGATTAAGGGGCAAGATTAAGATTAAGTTGGTGACGACCCTGAGGTGTGAACCTCGGGTTTTTTGTTTCTGGGCGGAAATGGATTGGTGAACGTGAATGTGAACGTGAAACTTTCAATTTTGAATTTTCAGCTACCCTTACCTCCTATCTGCCAACTGCTATCTCCTTCCCTCTGGCTCTACCAAACCCCCTGATTTTGGGCTAGTCTCCTCCCATGCCCAAAACGACCACCTTGCCGGCCGGGCCGGACGCTTCGGGACACTTCGGGGTCTACGGGGGGAGGTATGTCCCCGAGACCCTGGTGGCGCCTTTGGAGGAACTGGCCCAGGAGTACGAAAAAGCCCGCAAGGATCCCGCTTTTCAGCACGAATTGCAGGAGATGCGGCGGGACTTTACCGGTCGTCCGACCCCTCTTTATTTCGCCGCGCGCCTGACGGAACAGCTGGGCGGAGCCAAAATCTACCTAAAGCGGGAAGATCTCCTTCATACCGGCGCCCACAAGATCAACAACGCCCTGGGCCAAGTCCTGCTGGCCCGGCGGATGGGTAAGAAGAGGATTATTGCGGAGACGGGGGCCGGTCAACACGGCGTGGCCACGGCCACGATGGCGGCCCGCTACGGGATGGAGTGCATCATCTACATGGGGGAGGAGGACATGCGGCGCCAGGCGCTCAACGTCACCCGGATGCGGCTTTTGGGAGCCAAGGTGGTGGCGGTGACAGCGGGACAGAGGACGTTGAAGGAGGCGGTGAACGAGGCGATGCGCGACTGGGTGACCAACGTGCGCACCACCCATTACGTGCTCGGCACGGCCTACGGGGCCCATCCGTATCCTTACATGGTTCGGGAGTTTCACCGCGTGATTGGGGAGGAGGCGCGTTCCCAGCTCATGCAGCGGGAGGAGCGTTTGCCCGACGTGGTTTGCGCCTGCGTGGGTGGCGGCAGCAACGCTATTGGGATCTTTTACGCCTTTCTGAATGACGCGGATGTCCGCCTGGTGGGAGTGGAGGCGGGCGGCGAGGGAATCAAGCCGGGGAAACATGCGGCCCGGTTCCAAGGCGGGAAGCTGGGGGTATTGCAGGGGTCAAAGTCTTATCTCCTGCAGAACGCCGACGGGCAGATTGAGCTGACCCATTCGGTCTCAGCCGGGTTGGA
>RGTE01000165.1 GCA_010025475.1 Verrucomicrobiota bacterium | reverse complement strand
CGGACTCCACCAGTACAAACAATATCTCGGACAGCGCTGGCTGATTCACCGGGAACTCGAGGCCGCCACCGACCAGGCCCTGAAAAAGGACGCCAGGCTTGGCTCCCTCAGACTCCCCACCCTTTACCAGACCGGGAATTTGGAGGCCGATCTGGCCCAGCTGGGCGTACCCCGGGAGTCCATCCAACCGATGGCGGGGACGGCCCAGCTGATGAACGAAATCAAGCAGACCCCCACGCCGGCCGCCTTGATGGGAATCTACTACGTCTTCGAAGGCAGCAAGAACGGTGCCCGCTATATCGCCAAGGCCCTGGCGAAACAGGCCGGCATCACCGCACTAAAATATCTGGATCCCCATGGCGAGGCCCAGCGGGGGTTGTGGATGAAGTTCAAGGCGGACATGGATGCGATCCCCTGGACTCCGGCTGAACAGGACTCGATGGTGCGGGCCGCCCAGGCCACCTTCTCGGCCATTTCCCGGCTCGACGACGAAATCCACGCCGGCTGAAAGCAGGTTTTTTACGGAGTCCAGTTCGGGTTGTCTTGGATTGCCGCCTCGTTGCACCAGCGGCGCATATCCTTGAGCTGTTCCAAACTCAAAACCTCGGCATGGCCGTCCAGCATCACGGCGACGGTTTTACCCCCGTACCGCGTGGATAGCCCGGCCCCGGACGAGGACCCGCTGGTTGGCGGACGAACTTCAAAATATCCATCCAGCTTCCCATAGCTCGGATCCTCATACTGGGCCGAGGCGAATCCAATCAGCCGGCTGGGTTGGGCGACTCGATTCATCCGTGTCACGCACCGCCCGGGAGCCTGGATATTCCGCACATCCCCTCCGACATAGGTGATGTTCATACCCAGGGTTGGAACCAGGCTGACCAGATAGTCCCGGTAGGGGTCGCTGTCCGGAATCTGGGAGGCCAATTTGTTCACCCAAATCCCCCCGCGCACCTGATAATTCATGTAAGGAAGAAGCCGCCAGGGATAACGCTGGGCGGCATGGGTGGGAGAGATGGCTTGTCCCTTGTCGTTGCGCGCATCTGCCACCCGTGCGTCGCGGGGATCCAGATACCCGGGAAGGATGAGTCCGTCGTTATCTTGGGAGTAGACCTGCAGGGCCTGCCCCAGATTGCGGGCGGCGGAAATTTCCACCCCCTGACGGGAGGCGGAAGAAGCTTTTTGGTACGCCGCATTTCCCAACCCAGCCAAAAGCCCGATGATCGCCACGGTGACGAGCAACTCGACGAGGGTAAAACCATGCGAGTTTCTCATGGGGCGACTTCCAGACGGAAAAAGCCCCGCCCCGCGGAATTTGTCATGGGCACGGTCACATTGGTGGAGGTGGATTCAGCCGTGAAGGTCGAGACCGTTGCCCAGTTGGAATCAGACAGGTTGGACTTGGTCTTTAAGGAGTAGGAAACGGTAGGCACAACTTCAAAAGTCATTTCCAACTGATTGCCGTTGAGCATGCGGTAGGCGCGCGCCACGGGTGCGGGTGGAGGAGCGGATAAGTACATCGGGCTGGGAGGGGCAGTGACATTCCCATCTAAATCGTACTTGGCTTCCAGAGTGCCAAGTTGGACCGAGGTATAAATAGAAGTGGTGGAACCAGTTCCCACAAATCCAAGCCACCGGGGTCCGTTGCCTCCCGAAATCCAATTCGCCACAGTGCTCCCAAGTTGGACCTTGTTGTAACCGGAGTTCGTCAAAGTCACCGACCCCACCCCGGGCGCCAAAATCATATTGGTCTTCACCCAACCATCGTTCATGGATGCCGGACTGGGGATGTTCGAGAGCGCCACAACCTTCAGGGTAAAATTTCCATTCGTTGGATAAGTATATCCAATCGGTTGAGAATTCGTATTCCCGTTGAGAAAGACGGGATTGACGAAATTTTGAACATAAAGAGAGAGCGTGAGATTGGTTTGACCAACCAAAGGACTTAGATTCAGGTTATTCCAGCTAGCTAAACCAACATAATAGTGGGTGCTAAACCCCCCATAATACTGCCCTACATTCATATATGATCGCGAGTCATTGTAGGTGTTTTGGTAAAGGTATTGATCCCCATCCGCGTTGACCGTGATTTGCGAAACTTGCGCATAAGAAATTGGTGCAAAGGCACTCACAAGCCAAACCGCGCATAAAAAATTCAACCGAGACATGGTAGAACTAAAGAGCGGTTTCTCCTTTTTGCAAACGAACCAACGATTCCGCCAAATTATATTCGAAAATAGCATTCTGTTGCATAAGCAAAGCTTATTCAATGCCAGAGAAATTTGCGCATCACACTTTCGTTCAACAACTTATTTCCGCGGTGAATTTGCCTCCGAAGTTCAAAAAGTCAGAACCGCCTTTGCGGGATTACCAAAATAAGCTAAAACATGAGCCCTATGGCAGAATTCGATCTTAAAGATACCATCCTCACCCGGCTGGGGGAGAACTACGACCTGCACGACAAATACGTGAATCGTACCCTCGTAAAGGTCCAGCGCACCATCGGGTTCGACAAGGTCTACGCCCGGGCCGAAGGGGCCTATCTTTACGACCTCGATGGCAAGGACTACCTCGATTTCCTCAGCGGCTACAGCGTCTTCAAC
>RGTE01000164.1 GCA_010025475.1 Verrucomicrobiota bacterium | reverse complement strand
ATTGAATGGGGCCTGATCCCGGCTGCTGAAGGCACCTTCACTGCCACTTCCGAGCCCGGCAAGGAGGGAGTTCAAAGGTTTGATCTTTATCTCCGCTCCCGTGGCCCCATCGAGGCCTTCTATCCAATCCGCAGCCGTTTCACTTCCCTGACCCAGAGGAAACCATGGCGCTCCCTGGAGTACCGGCAGGACCGGAGCGAAGGCGGCAACGTCCGCAACCGTAAAACCATCCCTGACTACACCGTGAAACTCGGCCGGTTCTGGCCCGCCCCGGAGAAACCCGAGGAGAACTTCGATCTCCCCGAAGGATCCTGCGAGGATTTCGGATCCATGCTCTACCATCTTCGGTTGCACCCCTGGAAAAAAGGGGAGTCCGTCGCCTGGAACATCCTGGAAAACAAGGAACCCCTCTTTGGAAAAATGACCTGTACCGAGATAGGAGAAATCGAGCTGGAGGACCGGGATCCCCGGCGGTTAATCCAGCTCCGTTGTGAGCCTGTGGGAGCCTCCCGACGCCACCAAGGATGGCTGGACCTCTGGATGACCGATGACGAGCGGCGCCTACCTCTCCATGCCCACCTGAAGTTTCGATACGGCACCTTTAAGATCCACCTCATCCGCGGGGGAGGCCCTGGCAACGACTGGATGCCTGATGGCGAACCCATCCCCGTCTACGCCGACACCGAGCCCGCCCGGTAGGGAGGTTGGCCCAAAGGTTTTCGCTTAGGTAGGGCGGCGTGTCCCTACGCCGCCTCGTTCAAGCTTGGAAATTCATATATTCAAGGAGGCGGGCTGCGGAGAGCCCGCCCTACCTAATTGCAAACCTACACCTTTAGAGTTTCTTGATCTTGATCCTAATTCCTATCTCCTCCCCTCCACCTTTCCACCTTCCACTTTCCACCTTCCTCCGGCTTCAGGGTCAGACAGCCCGTCTCTTCCAGTTTAAGAAGCTCGATACCCCCGATCCACGCCTGTTCGGCAAAATCCACGGACAGCGAAGGATCCTCCTCCATGGCCCGCGACCACCGGACGACTTGTTTCGGCTGCACCACCTCCAACCACTCCCTGCAATTCAGACCCATACCGAAGAATCAGTTCTTTCTCCACCTCACCGGGGATGGACCCGGCCCAAAGCAGCCTGGTTAAGCCATGTTCCAGCAAGAAAACCATTCCATCTTCCTCGCTTCGCCCCTTCCCTCCCTCCACGGGAGGCCACAGAACTTTTAGATTCCAATCTTTTCCAAGAGTAAGGACCTCGCCGCTTCTCCAAAACTGCTTTCCTTCTTTGCGCTTCTCCAACTCGGAGAGCCATTGTTTCAGAGCCGGCGAACGGATTGCCGTGCCTGTCTCTGCCCACCAGCTCACCGGGATGGCCTGAACCAGTTCTCCTGCCGCACCCATCCGGTCGGAAATTCCGGCCGTGAGGATTACCCCGTTCAACGAGTTGACCCCGTGCCAGCAAAGAAATGACCGAACCGTATACGCCCATGCCCTCGTGGAGCCGGGGTCGATCAACCACTTTCCCCCTTCACCGGACACCAAGGTGGGACAGGCATTTTCCACCGAAACCAACTGGACCGACGGTTCCTTGGCAAACCAGCCACGGGGATCGGCCACGGCGAAATGTCCGCCCGGCCAGCTGGCCAACCAGCCCAGAACTGCTGCCAAAAGATGCACGAGCTTGGCATTGATCCAGTTGATTCCCGCCGCCACCGCCAACGAAACCACCGCGGCCATCGAAGAGACCGCCGCCAGGATCGTGATGCCTCCCGCCAACGGTGCCGCCACCATGTTGGCGACCAAAGCCATGGGCACCACTTGATGAAAAAGAAGGATTCCGGGAATCAACGAGCCTGCCCACGCAGCTGCGGAAGCGGCAATCACCGTGGCCACCGCCACCCAGATCTCAAAGGCGGACTGTCTCACCGGTCCAACCAACCTTCTGGGAATCCAGGGATCCGGCCGGCCCGTGGCGATCAGCTTTTCTTGCCATGGCCCGCTGAAGACCATCAGCCCGGCGACAACCAGAAACGACAGCTGGAATCCAGGATCCAGGACCTGTACCGGATCCCAAAGTAAAAGCGCCAGCAGAGCCACCCCCAGCCAATTCGCCGGATCCATCGGCCGCCCGAGAATCCAACCGAGATAAAGAACGGAAATCATCACAAAGGCCCGCTGGGCGCTCGCCTCCATCCCGGTGGCCAGACAAAAGAGGAAGACCGCCGGCAAGGTCAGCCACGCCCAGCGCCACCGCACCGCACCCGTCAACGCCAGGATCCATAAAAACAACCCCGCCACCACGGCGAGGTTCTGACCGCTGACGGCAAACAGGTGCAAGGTTCCGGTCTTGCGAAAACTTTCTTTCAGCTCCTCCCCCACCCCGTCCCGGTATCCAAAGAGCATCGCCCCAATCAAGCCGGCCGCCTCCGGATCTTTTTCCAACCCAGCGGCCGTGGCCTGGATCATATGGGCCCGCAAACCTCCGGCCGTCCGGGCCAACCAGACTCCGCTTTGCGGTCCCAAGATTTTCATCTCTCCAGCCTGAACCCGAAACTGGTAGTCGATCCCGCGGGAACGAAGCCAGGTCTTCCGGTTGAACTCTCCCGGATTTTTAGGCCCC
>RGTE01000163.1 GCA_010025475.1 Verrucomicrobiota bacterium | reverse complement strand
CTCGTCAATGGCGTCATCCCCATGCTCCCGCCCCGCCTTTCCGACGACCTCTGTTCCCTGCGGCCGCGCGAACAGCGCCTCACCTACTCCGCCTTCGTCCGCATCAGCCCGGACGGCCGGATCGGCAACGCCCGCTTCGCCCGCACCGTCATCTTTTCCCGCCACCGCCTCACCTATCAGGAGGCCCTCCTTCGACTTCACCGCCCCGCCACGGACGATCTCGACCGGTTTCTGCAAAAGGCCTGGACCTACGCATCCGCCCTTCGCAAAAGACGCTTCGCTTCGGGGGCGCTCGACCTGGACTTTCCGGAACTACGGGTGCTTCTCGACCGGCAGGGCCGGCCCGACCGGATCGAAAAGGAGTCGTCGGACGAGTCCCATCAGCTCATCGAGGAGTTCATGCTCCTTGCCAACGAGGCCGTCGCCCGCCACCTCAACCGGGAACATCGCCCCTCCCTCTATCGGATCCACGAGGTGCCGGAGGAATCCCGCCTACAGGAGTACCGCCAACTCCTGATCGCCCACGGCATCAAGGCCGGCGATCTCACCCAGCGCGGGGAGATCCAGAAAATCCTCAAACTGCTTCCCGGCCGGCCCGACGGCTATGCCCTCAAGATCGCCCTTCTTCGCTCCCTCAAGCGGGCCGTCTACTCCCCCAAAAGCCTCGGCCACTACGGCCTCGCCAAATCCCACTACACCCACTTCACCTCCCCCATCCGGCGCTACGCCGACCTCCTTGTCCACCGCTCCCTCGCCCACACCCGCGGGGCTCCACGTGCGGAAACCGAAGCCCTGAACAAATTGGCCCAACACCTCTCCCGACAGGAGCGGACCGCGGCGGAGGCGGAACAGGAATCCAAAAAACTCAAGCTGTTGGAATATCTCGAAGCCCAGGCTGGGCCCAAGGCGACCCAGACCTTCGAGGCCGTGGTGACCGAAGCGACCAATTTCGGACTTCTCGTGGAGTTGCCCGACTTTTTGATTTCCGGCCTGATCCACGTTTCGGCCCTGAAAGATGACTTTTTTTCCTTCGACCCCGTCCGGCGTCATCTCCGGGGACGCCGCAGTGGCCAGACTTACAAGGCCGGCTCCCGCCTCCGCGTCGCCGTCCTCCGCATCGACCTCCCCAAACGCCAGGTGGACTTTCGTCCCGCCTAAAACTTACGAATTATCTCGATCCTGCTTCGTGCCGTAAATCTCCGTAAACGTAATCATAAACGTAAACGGGCAATCCGATCCTGAATTCCCATTCCTTGGAGGCTTTAGGCAAACTCCACCTGCACCACCGTGGCGTCCTCGATGCCTTCCAACAAAAGGGCCCCCTGGTCAGCCGTAATCATCCGGGCCGTTCCCTTGGGCCACTCCAGCCCGCTCTCCCTTTCGCGTATCCTGCCCGCCGCCACAAAAAGGTAGCGGAAACTTTTCGGATTCGGCGCCAGTTCGCGCAACTCCCCGGGGGATAACCACCATCGGGTGATCCTGAAATGGTCGCACACCAGCATCCGTTCGCCCCGGGGCTGGACGAAAGCCGGCTCATGATCATCCCAGCGGATCGAAGCGAGCGCCTCCTTCACGTGCAGGGCGCGCGGCTTGCCGGAATCATCCTTCCGGTCCCAGTCGTAGACCCGGTAGGTGGTATCGGAGTTCTGCTGGATCTCCAGGATCACGTTGCCGGCGCCGATCGCGTGCACCCGGCCGGAGGGAAGAAACATGGCCGCCCCCGGCTCGGTCTTCAGCCGGTGAAAGCAATCCGCCACCGCCCCGGAGGCGAGAGCTTTCTCAAACTCATTCTTTCCCACGCCATGGTTCAGCCCGGCGAGAATTTCCGAGTCGGGTCGTGTCTCCAGAAAAAACCACATTTCCGTTTTGGGTTCCCCTCCCAGCTCCTTCGCTTTCTCCGCCGGCGGATGCACCTGCAAGGACAGTTTGTCCTGCGCATCCAGAAGCTTGATCAGGATTGGAAAACGTTCCGTATCCGGGGACTTTGCGCCAAAAATCTTTTTTCGGCCCGGCCCACTCCACAGATCGTGCAGGGATTTGCCCGACTCTTTTTCCCGCGACTGCGCTTCCGACCGGTCGACCAGCTCCCACGTCTCCCCGATCTTTTTTCCCTCCGGCAGATTCCGCCCGAACCGCTCCGCCAGATTCCTGCCTCCCCAGATCCTTTCCTGCGGCAGCGCCTCAAACTCCCATATCGCCATAGGCAAAATCTAGCCTTCTGCCTCCCGCTTGAAAGCTCCTCTTCAACGTAAACCTAAACGAAAAACTTAGTATTGCTCCTCCCAACCTCTTCCGTCTCTACATGCCGCGCCCGCCTTCCATGTCCCCTGCTCCCAAAGAAAGGGCACCACAATCCTTCGCTCCCCGGCACGATCCGTACGGATGACCTCCACCTCGGCATACTCTTTCGCCTCAAACTTCGGGACATCGCTCAGCCGGTACTGGGCCGCCTCGCCACGGTCTTGCCGCGCCACCAGGACCAACACCGCCGAGGGTTCCCAACCCTCGGCACGGATCTTCTCCACCAGGGGAGTGGACAGGGTTTTCTCCAGCTCCCCGTGTTTTCCCTCGTTCGCCGTTTGGATCATCCGCTCGACCTCGGCCACGAAACGAGACCTCGGATCCGGCCCGCAGCTCTGGAGACAAATTGTCCCCAAGA
>RGTE01000162.1 GCA_010025475.1 Verrucomicrobiota bacterium | reverse complement strand
TTACGGCGATTGGAGCGGTGGCCGAGGCTGCCACTCCGCCGGCCCGACCCGCACCTTATAAGAATCCTTATCGCCCCAGCACACCGGCCAAAACCCCTGTGACCACGATCCGCTATTCTGGCAGTGCCCAAGCGGCCAACATGATCATGCCGGCGATCTGGATGGGGCTTCCGCCTTTGGTGATCCTGGCCTTGGTCATCCGGGCCTTCAGCAAGGATTAGCGCCCTACCGGGCGGGTGCCTTGATATAAATCACTGGAAATTTCGCTGTCTCCCATGAGTTGAATGGGGTGGGAGTTTCTCCGTCCGACCGGGTCGTGTGGATGCGGATCTGTTTTTTTTCACAGTCGGTCACGCCGACGGTGATGGCTCCGTTTTTTTCAATGGTGATCCGGGCATTCATGTCGGGTGCGGCGCCCCGGACAAACCCATCCACCACCTTGCCGTGGAAGTCCTTATCCCGGACCTCATCCACCCGGGCCAACTGCAGGCAGGTGACGACCAGCGGGTAGTCATCCTTGGTAAGATCTCTCACTTGGTCCTCCTCTTCCCGGGTCAACAAGTTATGTGAGACCAATGGATAGGGGTCGTCCTTGGCCAGGCCCCGAAGGTAGACCCCTTCGTCAAAATGGATCCCGGCACCCCCGTAGTATTCCGTATTTTTGGCTGAAACCGTTATTTTTTCGCCCTCCTTGTTGAAGACCACCTCAGAAATGAAGGGGGGCTTTTGATCCTGATGCTCCTCGCGCCAGACGGCCTGGTTGGGGTTTTGAAGTTTGGCAGTCCCCTCAATGGAGCCGGAATGGGTACCGCTGTAAGCTTCCATTTGAAACTTAAGATCGTGGCCCTGTGGCTCAAACCGGATCGAATATTGGAAGACGGGTGAGGAGTGTTCCATGGTCCATGGACCTGCCCAATCGTCTAGTTGCCCTTTGGGCTTCAGAACGATCCAAAATAAAATTCCTACCATGATCCCAAGGGGCCAAAGCCCCAAGCTAGATCCCGGGGCATGTCTACTTTGCCGGTTAATATTACCTGATTCTTTATTGGATCTTTTCGTAGTCGCCCCTTTGTTCGAAGCACTCCTTGGTGCGTGGATTAACGGCTGGCCGGGTGATAAAGGGATAATTATCCATGTCCTCCCTCTTGTCGCGGAACTCGAAGACGATTTTATCCTCGTCACGATAGTGCATGTAAAACCACCGCACTTTGTCTTTTTTCAAGGTGGCTAGAAGCTTTTGGACGTAGTCGGTCTTAAATAGCAGTTCCTCGGCTGCCTTGAGTTCTGTGGGAGCAATCTCCGCGGCAGGGGATTCGTTTGGGTTTTCAGCGAAGGTTGGCGCAAGGGGGCACAAAAGGGCTGAAAGAAGGATCCAGAACTGCATAAACCAACCAGTAAAACGTTCTGAGGCATTAGTACCACAAAAAACTGATCTCCTAAGGGCAATCGGCAAAAATAAAAACAGAGGGGGTAACCATGGGATTCCGTTTCCGCAAAGGACTGAGCCTATTGCCGGGGGTCCGGCTTAACTTCTCCAAGAGCGGTGCCTCTCTGTCATTGGGCGGGCGGGGGATGTCGGTGAATCTTTCGCCCTCGGGAGTCAGAACCACGGTGGGAGTGCCCGGAAGCGGGATGTCGTACCGCAGTCCGACCTACAAATGGAGCAAGCTGGCGGGTGCGGGTACTCCGTCCCCGGCTCAGGCCTACCCCAAGCCTGCCACCGTAAAGCTGGAAAGACTCCGCACTCTGCGTCCGGACCCTCGGCGATATTCCCAGACCAACGAGGAATGCCGGCGATTGATTGCAGAAAAGCCTGCCCATTGGGAATGGTACTTGGTACTGCGTCTCCTGAGTGAGCGTCTCGCGGTCTTAAAGGAGGATTGGGAAAACGCTACTTGGGGGAAGGAAACGCCCCGGTATCCGCAAGGGGCCAGGGATGCGGTGAGGTGGCTGCAAAAACAGGCCTCCGACCTTGAGCAGATTGCCGGCCGCCTTTCCGCTACATTCAAGGAGGACAGAATTCTTCAGGCTTTCGGCCCACCGGGGGTAGCAGGTGATCCCGACAAGATCGTGGCTTGGGCAGATTCCGTATGCGGCGATTTGGCCGCCTGCGTGGATCTGGAAAGAGAGATTCAAACTTTGCGCTGGTATCCCCAAGGCGGGGAACTGCTGGCCGCTATGACCGGATGGAGTCTTTGTGTGGTTCGTCCGTTTTATGAAATGCTCCCAAAGCTGGAGCAACAACTGGCTGTCGTGGACCAGACCAACAGGTTGGAATTGATGGTGAAGCTTGAGACCTTCGACGTCAGCCGAGCCATTGAGGTACTGAAAAAAACGCCCGTGCGGACATGGAATCCCTTTCCCAAGGAAGGGGAAAAAGCGCCCGACACCGGCGGGCCGGGAGGCTTTGAGCCCCCAAGGCTGGAATTTGGCGGCGGGGATGGGGGAAGCGGCGATAACGGGCCGAAGGTATTTTTCGACGATGGACAGGTCAGGGTAACGGAGCATCTGGTGACGATTGGTCCGCCTTGGAACAAGGCTTTCGCGGTATCCGAGATCCGGTCCGTCCGGTGCGGGGAGAACGAGGGCAACAAGCTCCAGAAATCCCTGCTGCAAAGCCTGGGCTGGCTGTTTTTGGGAGGCGGTGCGCTCTTGGGCGCCGCGGGGAT
>RGTE01000161.1 GCA_010025475.1 Verrucomicrobiota bacterium | reverse complement strand
CTGACAGTCTGGAACAAGGTGGACCGCTTGGAGAATCGGGGTGGCTTGGAGCGGGAGGCGGCAGGGGTGCCCCACGGGGTTCTGGTTTCAGCCCAGACGGGTGAGGGTATGCCCGGATTTTTTTCGGAGCTTTCGGCGATGCTTTCGGCGTGGAGCATGCGGGTGCACCTCAAGGTACCCCAGAGCGAGGGGGCGCTCTTAGCTCTCTTAGCGCGGGCGGGGAGGATCCTGGAGAAGAAGTATGAGGGGAATGATGTCGACCTGAAGGCCCACATTCCGCCTTTCTTGAGGGGGAAGGTTGCTCCCTTTATTGTTCCGGGAAGTGAGCAGGATCCGGGAGTTGCCGGTGGAGGAGAGGCCCAGGGAGAGGTTGATGTCCCGGGGGCCGGAAGCACTGTCGACGGCGGAGTTGTTGGCGATTCTTCTGGGGACGGGCCGGCCCGGTAAGTCGGCGGTCGAACTCGCGGGGGAAATCCTGCAATCGCGGGAAGCGCTGGGCAGCTTGGCCCGGGTCACGCCGCAGGGACTGCAAAAAGAGTTTCAAGGACTGGGAGAGGCCAAGGCCTGCCAGATCGCGGCGGCGATTGAGTTGGGCCGGCGCGTGGGATCGGCCGAAGTGGCGGGCGAGGCGATGGATCATCCCTCCAAGGTGGAGGCGGTGATCGGCGCAGAACTCCGAAACAAGGACCGGGAGGAGGTATGGGTGCTGCTTTTAAACACCAAGCTCAGGCTAGTTCGAAAGGTGCAGATCAGCCGGGGGTCGGTGAACGAGACGGCGGTCCAGCCCCAGGATTTGTTGCGACAGGCACTGGGGAGTGAGACCGTTTATGCCCTGATTGCGGTGCATAATCATCCTTCGGGGGATCCGGCGCCGAGTCCGGCCGATCTGGATTTCACCCGTAGGCTGCGGGATGGGGCCAAGGCCCTGGGGGTGACCCTGCAGGATCATGTGATTATCGGCGTCGCCCGGGAAGGCCGATCCGGTTACTATAGTTTCCGGGAGGCAGGTTACCTTTGAGCAAAAGCGAAATTCATCCGACGGCCATCGTGGAAAAGGGCGCCAAGCTGGGGTCGGGGTGTGTGATTGGTCCGGGGGCGATCGTGGGTTCCGAGGTTGAGCTCGGGGATGGCTGTGTGGTGGGGCCGAGGGCGGTCTTGGAGGGACGGGTGAAGATGGGTGCCAAGAACCGGATTGGGATCGGAGCGGTGATTGGAGGAGAACCTCAAGATCTGGCTTATCAGGGGGCCAAAAGCGGAGTGGTGGTCGGGGAGGGGAATGTTTTTCGGGAATACGTGACGATCCACCGTGGCACGAAAGAGGGAACAGATACCACCATCGGAAGCCACTGTTTCCTGATGGTCGGTGCCCATGTGGCCCATAATTGCCGGTTGGCCGATGGGGTCACTTTGGTGAACAACGTTTTGTTGGCAGGATATGTGGAGTTGGAGGAAAGGGCATTTTTGGGCGGGGCGGTGGTGGTGCATCAGTTTGTGCGGATCGGGAAACTGGCGATGGTGCGGGGTCAGACCCGTGTGGGCATGGATCTGCCTCCTTACTGCATGGCGGTGGCGACCAACGGTGTATGTGGTCTGAATTCCGTCGGGTTAAGGCGGGCCGGGGTGAAGCCGGAGAATCGCAAGGCCTTAATGAGGGCTTATGAGGAATTTTTCTTCGGTGGGAAAAACCGGGTACAGGCTTTGGAGGGGATTCGAAAGGGCAAGGATGCCAAAATCGGAGAAGTGAGGGCTTTTTGCGACTTTATCGAAAAGACCAAGCGGGGAATTTGCCACGGCTTGAAGCCCGAGGATATCAGCCTGGAGGAGAACTAGAAACGGGACTGAATGCCGACTTCGACCGCGAAATTATAGGTATTCTCAAACTGATAGTTGCCGATCACCGGCATAAAAGCGCTGAGCATCTTGAAGGCACCGTAAAAATCCAGCCCTGGTTCCACGGTGTAGGTGAGCCCTGCTTGCGCATTCCATCCAAACTGGAAGCCGCTCCGACAATAGTTGCCTTGCACATCCGAAGTGGTGAAATAAAAATTATTCACATCCAGTTGTTGCCAAACAGCACCGATTCCACCTCCCACGAATGGGCGAAGTTTCACTTCCCCCGGCCAACGAAGAATCCCGTTAATTTGAATCGGCACTTGGACCAGTTCCCCATCCGCTGAGTTATGGAAAGACTGACCATTGGTGAAGGTCACATTATATTGGTTGATGCCGTTGTAGGTCATGCCGGTCTGGAGGCCTATCCCTAGCCATTCATAAAAATTATATCCGAATTCCACGTCCAATCGAAATCCGGGCTGAAAGGTGAAGTTTTCTGCGCTGACCCCTGGGCCCGCAGGATTAAAGCTGCTACCTGGAGTGGAGGAACCGTTGTACGGAAAGGTGGCATTGGCCACGGGACCGTAGGGATAAGCCTGACGATTGTTGCCGTTGTCTACCCTCCGAGCGGTGAGTTGTCCCTGCAGTGAGCCGCCAATGCCGGCGTTGAGGAAAAAACTTTCCCACTCGCCCAACTGAACCATGGTGGCATCCCCCACTAGGGGAGCCGGTTTTCCGGAAACGGTTTGCAGGGGTGGGGCGGTTTTTCCTGAAGAACCGCCGCCCAAAGGATCGATGGGAGCGGAAGAACCGCCACCTCCCATCGGATCCGCGAGC
>RGTE01000017.1 GCA_010025475.1 Verrucomicrobiota bacterium | reverse complement strand
CCGTTAGTTTAAGTTGAAGTTGAAGTTGAAGTAAACGCGCGGATGTTGGGGGAACCTACGCGACAAGATCATAAATCTTGTGGCCGGTGATGGTGACATCGGCAAAGGTGCCCGGAGTGAGGGGGCGAGACAGGAGCACCTTGCCGTCGACCTCGGGTGCATCGGCCTCGGAGCGGGCGGTATCGGGAGTATCGACGAGGACGCGAAGGGTTTTGCCCACCTGGGCGGCGGCCCGCTCCTTCGCCACCTGCTGCTGGGCCGCCATGGCTCTGCGATAACGGGCTTTTTTCACGGCGGTGGAAATCTGGTCCGGCATCTTGGCGGCGCGGCTCCCGGACTCCTGCGAGTAGGTAAAGACGCCCATGCGGTCGAATTTGGCCGTGCGAATGAATTCCAGGAGGGTTTCGAATTGGGCGTCCGTCTCACCCGGAAAGCCGGCGATGAAGGTGGTGCGGATGGCCAAGCCGGGGATGCCGGCGCGGAGGCGCGCGACGAGATCGCGAATGTGGGCCTCGGAGGTTTCGCGACGCATGTCGCGAAGCATGCCCTCCTCGACGTGTTGCAGGGGCATGTCGACGTAGCGGGCCACCTTGGGCATCCGGGCGATGGCGGCGATGAGCTCGTCCGACCAGTGGGCGGGATGGGTGTAGAGAAGGCGGATCCAGAATTCTCCCCGGATGGAGTGCAGAGCCTCGAGGAGATCGATGAGGCTTTCGCCGCGCTCCGAGGTGACCCTGGCCCGCGGGCCACGGCCTTCGGTCCAGCGGTCCATGCCGAAGTAGGTGGTGTCCTGGGAAATCAGGAGCAGTTCCTTCACCCCCTCCGCGACCAGCCTCTCCGCCTCGCGCCGGACGGATTCAACGGTGCGGCTACGGTGCTTGCCGCGCATCTGCGGAATCACGCAGAAGGAGCAGGGGTGGTTGCAGCCCTCGGCGATCTTCACATAGGCGTAATGTTTGGGGGTGAGCCGCCAGCGGGGCGTATTGAAGTCCGGGATGTAGACGGGGAGCCGGTCCGGGACAAGGTCCTCGGGCGGGGCATCGGGGGCGCGAGCGAGGACGCGACGAACGACGGGTGCGACCTCCTCAAGCTGGTCCAAGCCAATGAAGGCATCGACCTCGGGCATCTCGCCGGCCAGTTCCGAGGAGAATCTCTGGGACATGCAACCGGCGACGATGAGGCGCTGGTTTGCCCGGCGGCGGTGAAGGCCGCGGTCACGGTGAGCCTCCAGAATGGCCTGGATGCTTTCGGTTTTGGCGGAATCGATGAAGGCGCAGGTGTTGACGATGAGGACGTCCGCCTCGGCGGAGTCGGCGGTGAGGTCCATGCCGGCAGAACGCAGATGGCCGAGCATGATCTCGGAATCGACGAGATTCTTGGCGCACCCGAGAGAGATCAGGCCGACTTTGGCCGACATGCGGAAGGGAAAAGGGCTGACGCGCCCTAGCGGGCCGGAAGGCGGAAGGTCTGGGGGCCGGGTTTTTCGTAGGTGCCGAAGTTGGAGTCGTTGAAAATGATCTCGGCGTCGGAGGCTTCCCGGGTGGTGACCACAAAGGAATCGCCTTTCCACGGCTCGTCCCGCTTGTGCGGCATGATGTCATCCTCATCGATGGTGTCCTCAAACACCACCTCCTCCTTGCCGTCCTTCACGGCGACGATGCGGACCCAGGTGTCTTTTTTGGCGTAAATCCGGAGCTGATGAGGCACGGCCGGTTTAGGCGGCGTTTGGTCGGAACTCTGGACCGGAGGGAGGCTGGTGGCAGGGGCAGAGGAGGTGGTTGGCGCCGGTTTTTCGGCGGGTTTTACGGGGATGGCGGTCTTCACAAACGCTTCCTCGTTGGAGGGTTTGGCCTTGGCGGCATCCGGTTGGGGGGGTGTTTCGGCTTTTGGGTCGGCTCCAATCGGGGCGAGGTTGGACGGGTCCTTGGGGGATTTGACGGGCCAGACCCGGTACATCTGGACTCCCAAGACCACGGCAACAAAAACCGCGGCAGCGGAAAGAATTCCGAAGCCGAACTTACGGGCCGTGATGACCGGTTCGGCCGCGCGGGTGGGGAGTGCTTCCAGCATCTCGGGACGAAGATCGAGAATCGAGTCCTCCAGATCGGAGGAGTTGGGCTGGAACTCCCGCAGGATGACCTTGGGATCGAGGCCCAGTTCCCGGGCATAGATCCGAAGGAAGCCCCGGATGTAGGCAAGGCTGGGCAATTTGTCGAAGCGGTCGGCCTCCAGATTGCGGATGACGTTGGCGTGGAGACGGGTGCGGGCGGCAGCTTCCTCGACGGTCCAGCCGTGGCGCAACCGCGCCACGCTTAACTGCGAACCCACGGACGCGTTTTCGGCTTTTTCGGGTTTGGGGGCTTCCTTGGTTTTCATAATTGGACCGTATCAAGGTCGACGAGGATCTCCCGATCCTTAGCGCCATCCTTTGGCCCAATAATACCCCTGGATTCAAATTGATCAATCACCCACGCCGCGCGCCCGTAGCCCAGTCCTAACCTCCTCTGTAGCAATGAGGTAGAGGCTCGTTTCTCCTGCCTGATGACCTCGAGGGAACGCGACATCAATTCCTCATCTTTTTCGGAAAGTTCGGAATCACCGGTGGACGGTTTGGTCATCTTGGCGTGGATTTCCTGTTCGTAGTAGGGCTTGGCTTGGGCGGCGATGAAGTCGATGACCCGTCCCACCTCCTCTTCGCTGACAAAGGCGCCCTGGGCGCGGATCAGTTTGGCGGCGCCGGGACGAAGATAGAGAAGGTCACCTTTACCGAGCAGATTTTCGGCGCCGGATTCGTCGAGAATGACCCTTGAATCCACTCCGGAGGGAACCTGAAAGGCAATGCGGGCGGGGACGTTGGTCTTGATGACGCCGGTGATAACGGCGGCGCGCGGTGTCTGGGTGGCGATGACCAGGTGAATCCCGGCCGCACGGGCCTTGGCGGAGAGCAGGGCGATGGCGTTCTCCACTTCCGCCGGAGCGACCTGCATGAGGTTGGCGAGCTCGTCGATGATCACCACAATGTAGGGCAGGCGATCCGGAAGGGGCTCTTCGCCAGAAGGGGCGGCGGGCTCCTCGCCCTCCAAGCGGGGGGCGAGATCAAGCTCCTCCACGTTTTTGGGCGAGCGGGAACGCGAGTTGTAGGTGCCGATGTTGCGGACGCCGGCCTTGGCCATGTACCGGTAGCGTTTTTCCATTTCGTTGATGACCCATTTGAGAGCGAGAAGGACCTTTTTCGGCTCCGTGACGACCGGAACGACGAGATGGGGAAGACGGTTGTAGACCTGCAGTTCGACGACCTTGGGATCGATGAGAATCAGGCGAAGGTCATCGGGGCCGAAACGGTAGAGCAAGCTGAGGAGAAGCGTGTTGATACAGACCGATTTTCCGGAGCCGGTGGTGCCGGCGATGAGGAGGTGGGGAAGATCGGCCAGATCGTCGACCAGGGTGGCACCGTAGACATCCTTGCCGATCGAGATGGGGAGATGGGCGCGGGAGCCGGACCATTCGCCGGATTCCAGAAGGTCGCGGAGGAGAATCTTGATCTTGGCGGAGTTGGCAACCTCGATGGCGACGGTGTCACGGCCGGGAACGGGGGCCAGGATGTTGATGCGTTCGGCCTTCATGGTGCGGGCCAGGTCGCGCTCCAGGTTGACGATGCGCTCCACGCGGACGCCGGGTGCGGGATAGAGCTCGTAGCGGGTGATGGTGGAGCCGCGCGTGATGTCGCCCGGGCTGACCTCGATATCGAAGTGGGCAAGGGCTTCCACGATGCGCTGCTGGTTGGTCTTGAGCTCGTCTTCGGTGTAGGTGGGCCGGGCTTCTTTCTCCGATTTCTGGAGGAGATCGATGGAGGGAAGCTTGTAGGCATCGTAGGACGGGCGTATGGCCGCGGGGGTCGGGGGTTTGACCGTTTTTGGGCGCGGAGCGGCAGGTGCCTCGGCCGGAGTTTCGGCAGAGAGGGTGGCGAGGGGAGAGACCGGCTTGCCGAGGTCCTTGATTTTGGTTTCGGCCTTTTCGGTTTTCTCCGGCTTCTCGGGCTTGGGTTGGGCGGATTTGGACCTGGGGGCGGAGGCTCCGGGAAGAGTGGAAGGGAGAGGGGTGATCGTGGTGTCGACAATCTTGGGGGAGGGACGATGAACCGCAGGAGCGGTCTCTACCGGTTTTTTGGCGGCCTCGACCTTTTCCCGGGCAAGTCGGCGCTGGAGGCGCTTTTGTTCGACCTCGAGTTTCTTTTGTTCGAGTCCGAGCCGCTCATCGGGGGCGGCCTTGCGGATCCGGTAGTCCCAATACTGGTCGACGATGGCGCGGCCGGCCTCCCCGAAAGCGCGGGCAAGTTCCGCGGGGCGGAATTCAAAGAGGAGAACAAGAACGACGAGGTAGGACAGGCCGAAGACAAGGACAGCACCCACGGTGCCGAGAATGGGGGCGAGGAACTTGTCGTTCAGGAAATAGCCGATGTAGCCCCCGGGCATCTTGCCGGCGGGGGAGGGGGCAGCATCGAGCCCTTGGGCGCCGGAAAAGAGAGGGTTGGCGAGGGAAGGTCCAAAGACCGGGGCGGCCAACTGGAGGAGGCTGGCCCCGGTGATGAGAAGCATGCCCAACAGGAGAAACTTTTGGGAGTAGCGGACCTCCTTGGCAAAAAAGAGAAGAAGGCCGCCGGCGATGAAGACCACGGGAAAGAGGTAGGAACCGAGTCCGAAAAGAAGAAACAGGATGCCGCCCAAGTAGGCGCCGGCTGGGCCGACCAGGTTGGCTTTGGGGTTTTGGGGCGGCTGGGAGTAAAAGGAGAGATCGCGGGGATCGAAGGAAAAAAGGGCGAGGAGAAGAAGAATTCCGGTGCCGAGGATGGCCAAGGCAACGACTTCCTGGCCGAGGCTGGGGCCGGTGCGGGCTGGTTTTTGTTTAGCCATGGAAAAAGGGTGTGCTTAATGAAGCGAAAGGATGGGGTTTTCCAAGGCAAGTTTATGGGGGCTCGGCCTGATCTTGGGGACAATTTGTCTCCATGGATGCGGACCCGATCCGCGGTCGAGGTTCCTGTCGGAGTTGGAGGGGATGATCGAAAAGGCGAACCAGGGAAACCATGGGGAACTGGAGGAAATACTCTCCGTGCCCTTGGTGGAAAAAATCCGGTCCGAGGGGTGGGAACCGAAGGCGGCCTTGGGGATGGTGGCGCGGAAAGACCGTGAGGAGACGGCCCAGTACCGCCTGAGCGACGTGCCGAAGTTCGCGGCCAAGGATTACGCGGAAGCGGAGGTGATCCGAAGAAGCCGGAACGGCGAGCGGCGTTTCACCGTGCCTTTCTTATGGGAGAAGGGCAGGTGGAAAGCGGGAGCAGCCTACAAAGACGGAAGACCTTGGGAGGAAGAATACTAAGTTTTTCGTTTCGGTTTGCTTTTAAGAGGAGCTTTCAAGCGGGAGTCAGCAGGCTAAATTGCCTCTATGGCGATCTGGGAGTTTGAGCCGCTTCCGCAGGAGAGAATTTGGGGCGGAAGAAATCTGGCCGAGCGATTTGGACGCACGCTGCCGGAGGGAAAAAAGATCGGGGAGACTTGGGAGCTGGCCGACAGGCCGGAGGCGCAGTCGCACGAAAAGGAGTCGGGCAAGGCGTTGCACGATCTGTGGAGCGGGCCGGACCGAAAAAAGATTTTTGGCATCCAGGCGCCGGATGCAGAGCGATTCCCGATCCTGATCAAGCTGCTGGACGCGCAGGACAAGCTTTCCCTGCAGGTCCACCCGCCGGCGGAGCGGGCCAAGGAGCTGGCCGGTGAGCCGAAAACGGAGATGTGGTTTTTTCTCGAGACCGCGCCCGAGGCGGAAATCCTGGCCGGACTCAAGGATGGAGTGGGAAAGACCGAGTTCGAAAAGGCACTGGAGGCAGGCACGGTGGCGGACTGTTTCCACCGGCTCAAAACCGAACCCGGTGCGGCGATGTTTTTGCCGTCGGGCAGGGTTCACGCGATCGGGGCCGGCAATGTGATCCTGGAGATCCAGCAAAACTCCGACACGACCTACCGGGTCTACGACTGGGGCCGGAAAGACGACTTCGGCAAGCCGCGGGTCCTGCATGTGAAGGAGGCGCTGGCCTCGATTCGCTGGGAGGATCATGAGCCGGCCTTTGTCCAGCCCCGGGGAGAGCGAATGTTGGGGTGTGATTTTTTCAAAATTATGCGGTGGTGGTTGGCACCGGGAGAACTGCGGGAGCTGGTGCCGAATCCGAAAAGTTTCCGCTACCTCTTCGTGGCGGCGGGGAAGATTCGGGAGAAAGATAGCGGCAGGGAGTGGTCGAAAGGAACGGCGCGGATGATCACCGCCGACCACGAATCCCTTTTATTGGAAGGCATGGAGGACGCGACGGTGGTGCAGGTGGAGTTTTCTTAAAGCCCCCAAGGAAGGGGAATTGAGGATCGAATGATTCGCAAGTTTTAGGCTGGCCGAAAATCGACCTGACGTTTGGGCAGGTCGATTTTCAGGACAGCGACGCGGAGGCGGGAGCCTGCCTTGTAGGTCTGGCCACTGCGGCGGCCGCGCAGATGCCGGCGGACGGGGTCGAAGGAGAAAAAATCGTCCTTCAGCGCGGAGACATGGATTAAGCCGGAGATCAAAAAGTCGGGCAGTTCCACCAAAAGACCAAAATTTGTCGCCTCGGTCACCACCGCCTCGAAGGTCTGGGTCGCCTTCGGGCCGGCCTGGGCTTCGAGGTATTCCAGCAGTTTCAATTTTTTGGACTCCTGCTCCGCCTCCGCGGCGGTGCGCTCCTGGCGGGAGAGGTGCTGGGCGAGACGGTTCAAGGCCTCGCTTTGGGATTTCGGGGCGCTGCGAGTGTGCGCGAGGGAGCGGTGGACGAGCAGATCCGCGTAGCGGCGGATCGGGGAGGTGAAGTGGGTGTAGTGGGATTTCGCCAGACCGTAGTGCCCGAGGCTCTTGGGGGAGTACATCGCCCGCTTGAGGGAGCGGAGGAGGGCGACCTTGAGGGCGTAGCCATCGGGGCGACCCGGCAGAAGCTTGAGGATTTTCTGGATTTCGCCGCGCTGGGTCAGGTCACCGGCCTTGATGCCGTGGGCGAGGAGGAGTTGGCGATATTCCTGCAGGCGTGACTCGTCCGGCACCTCGTGGATCCGATAAAGGGAAGGACGATGCTCGCGATTGAGATGGCGGGCGACGGCCTCATTGGCGAGAAGCATGAACTCCTCGATCAGTTGATGGGATTCGTCGGAGGACTCCTTCTCGATCCGGTTGGGGCGGCCGCGTTCGTCGAGCAGAACGCGGAGTTCGGGAAAATCCAGATCCAGCGCGCCGGCGGCAAAACGCCGTTTCCGCAAAGCCGAGGCAAAGGTCCATGCCTTTTGGAGAAAGCGGTCGAGATCGTCCGTCGCCGGGCGATGGAGGCGAAGCTGGGCCTCCTGATAGGTGAGACGGTGCCGGGAGAAGATCACAGATCGGGCAAAGCGCGCGGTGCCAATCCGGCCGTCCGGCCCGATCCGGACAAAGGCGGAGTAAGTCAGGCGCTGTTCCCGCGGCCGCAGGGAGCAAAGGTCGTCGGAGAGGCGGGGCGGGAGCATGGGGATGACGCCATTGACGAGATAGACGCTGTTGGCGCGGCGACGGGCCTCTTCGTCGAGGACGGATCCGGGGCGGACGTAATGGGAGACATCGGCGATGTGGATGCCGATCTCGGCGTGGCCGCCGGGGAACTCACGGAGGGAGATGGCATCGTCGAAGTCGCGGGCGGTGTCGGGATCGATGGTGATGACGAATTCGGGCCGCAGGTCCTCGCGATCCGCCGGCTTCTCGGGCAGTTCCACCACGGGAAAGGAGGAAGCTTCGGCGAGGGCCTGGGCGGGAAACTCCGTGGGGAGGTCGAACTTGCGGACGATGGAAAGGATGTCGACGCCCGGATCCTCGCGGCGGCCGAGCCGCTCGATGACGATCCCTTCCGGATTGGTGTGGCGATTCTTCCATTCGGTAAGCCGGGCAACGACCTTGTCTCCGGGGGCGGCCGAAGGGGCGCCGCCACTGCCGGGTTCCGGGACATACAGGTTATGTTGAAGGCGCGGGTCGTCGGGAATGACGATAAAAAAGCGGGCGGTTTTCTGGAGGGTGCCGACGATTTTGTCGTTCCGCCGCTCGAGAATGCGGATGACCCGGCCCCGGGGCCGTTCGGGCTCGGTCCGCCGACTGCGTCCGGGGAAGGAAGGGCGCTGAAGCCGGGCAACCACGAGATCCCCGTGAAGGGCGGTGGCGGTGTCCTCGGCATTGATCCGAAGATCTTGTCCCTCCCCTTCGGCGGGAGTGACGAAGGCGAATCCCTTGGGGTGAAACTGGATGGTTCCGGTGACGAGATCGGCGAAACCGGCGGCGATCCAATGGTCGTGCCGGATGCGGGCGACACGCCCCTCCTTTTCCAGGTTGGTGAGGGTGCGGCTGATCGCGGCGGGGGGGGCCCGGAGCCGTCGGGCGAAGGCGGGGACATCGAAAGGAGCGGCTTTTTTGCCCTGAAGAAGTGCAAGAATCCGGTCCGGCAAGCGGCTGGCGGCAGGCATGGGAGGTAGGGCATAATGGATGGAAGTATCGATCCATGAACATCCTATTCGTGGCAGCCGAGCTGGCTCCCCATGCCAAAGCGGGGGGGTTGGCGGATGTGGCGGCGGCGCTTCCCCAGGCGCTGGCCAAGGCGGGTCACTCCGTCAGCGTGGCGGTGCCGCTGCACCGCAACCTGAAGAAGTCGGGAGAGTTCCGGCGGACCGCTTTGGAACTGCAGGTGCCGGTGGCCAAGGGCACTTGGGCGACGCGGGTTTGGCAGGGGAACCGGGGAGAAGTGAGCCTCTTTGGGATTGAGCGGGATGAATATTTCGACCGGCCGCATCCGTATGGGGAAGGGGGCGGGGATTATCCGGATGCGCTGGACCGTTTCGTCTTTTTTTCGCGTGCGGCGCTGGAGCTGGCGCGCCACGTCGAGCCGGTGCCGGAGGTTTTGCATGCGAATGACTGGCATACCGCGCTGATCCCGGCTTTGGCCGCGGCGGTGCACCTGCCGATGCGGACGGTCTTCACGATCCATAATCTTCGCTACCAAGGCGAGTTTCCCGCCTCGGACTTCCCCCGGCTGGGTCTGGCGGCGGAGATGTTCCGTCCGGAGACGCTGGAATTCTACGGCAAGGTGAACCTGCTGAAGGGCGCGATTCTGCTCGCCCACGAGGTCACGACGGTCAGCCCGAGCTATGCGAGGGAGATCCAGACGGAGAAGTTTGGGCATGGGTTGCACGAAGTGCTGCGGGGGCGGTCCATGCATTTGACGGGAATTCTTAATGGCATTGATGAGGAGTCGTGGGATCCGGGAGCGGATTCGGCCCTTGAAAAACCCTTTCGTCCCTCGTCCCTCCAGGGGCGGGAGAAGTGTCGGGCGGCGTTGGAGGCGGAGCTGGGCCTGGAGCCGGCCAATGGGCGACCCATTTTCGGATTGGTGAGCCGGTTGACCGCGGACAAGGGGATCGACCTTGCCCTGCAGGCCGCCAAGCCGCTGGTGAGCCGGGGCGGTCGCATGGCCATCCTGGGAACGGGGGAACCCGGCCTGGAGCAGGCGGCCCGGGATTTGGCCGAAAGCTTGCCGGGCCAGGTGGCGGTACGGTTGGCGCATGACGAGGAACTGGCCCGGCGGATTTTCGGGGGAGCTGATTTCTTTCTGATGCCATCGCGGACGGAGCCCTGCGGGTTGACCCAGATGTATGCGATGCGATACGGGGCGATTCCGGTGGCGGCGGACACGGGGGGACTGCATGACACCGTGGAGCCGTGGAATGACGCCAGGAAAACTGGTTGCGGGATCCGGTTTCCGGCCGATTCCGGGACGGGTCTGCGCCAAGGTTTGGATCAGGCCTTGGCGTTGTGGGATGAACCCGCAATGATGAAGCTGGCCCGCCAAAACGGGATGAAACGGGATTGGAGTTGGGGCGCGGCGGTGCCGGCCTACGACCAAGTTTACCGGGCATCCGCCGGGCTCGCCTCGCCGAAAGGGAGGCGATGAAAGGAACGCCGTTATGCCTGAGTTAAGAAAAGACCCCGTGGTGGGACGTTGGATTGTGTTCAGTCCGGAACGGCAGATCCGTCCGGAGCGGTATCGCTGCGAGGAGATGCCGCCGACCAAGCCGGAGGAAGATCCTTTTCTGGAGGGGCACGAGGCCTACACCCCGCCGGAGCTTTACGCGATCCGCCCCAACGGCGGCGCGGCGAACGGGCCGGGCTGGCAGGTGCGGGTCGTGCCCAACCGGTTTCCGGCACTGCGGGTGGAGGGCGATCTGGAAAAGGAGGCGATCGGTTTTTATGACCGGATGAACGGGGTGGGCGCCCATGAGGTGATCGTGGAGACGCCGCATCCGAAACTGCCGCTGGAAAAACAGAGCCTGCAGGGCGTCGCCCGGGTCCTGGAGGCCTGCCGTTCCCGGATTCTCGACCTCTCCAAGGACATCCGGATGCATTATATCCTGATCTTCAAAAACCAGGGGGCCCGGGCCGGGGCCACGATGCCCCATGCCCACACGCAGTTGATTGCCCTGCCGGTCACACCGATCGTGCTGAAGGAAAAATTGAATGCGGCCCGGGCCTATTATCTGGAAAAGGACCGCAACCTTTTCGAGGACATCCTCAAGGCGGAGCGGAAATCCGGCGACCGGATCGTTTTCGAAAACGACGGATTCACGGTGTTTTGTCCGTTCGCCAGCCGCTTCCCCTTTGAAACCTGCCTGATGCCGAGACGCCAGCAGGCGGATTTCCACACGGCCAGCGACGCGGATCTATTTCATTTGGCCGAGGCCCTGCAGAAGACGCTCCTGGCCTACGCCGGCGCCCTGGATCATCCGGATTACAACCTCATCCTGCACACGGCCCCTTTCCGGCGAAGCCGCCGGCCCGATTCCTGGACGACCCTGGATGCGGATTTCCGTTGGCACATCGAGATTCTCCCGCGGCTGACGGGGGTGGCCGGCTTCGAGTTCGGCACGGGTTTCTACATCAACCCGACCCTGCCGGAGGAAGCAGCCAACGTGTTGCGCGAGGCGACCCTGCATGGCTGACGCGGTTCTGCTTTGGCACTTCCACCAGCCGTCGTACGTGGATGCGGTGACGGGAGAGGTGTTGATGCCATGGGTGCGGTTGCACACCATCCGGGGTTACGCGGACATGGCTGAGATGGCCCGGCGGCACGCGGGTGTGAAGATGAACTTCAACCTCACCCCGGTGTTGGTGCAGCAGATCGAGCAGATGGCGGGGGGAAGGGTGAAGGATCGCTGGGGGGAATTGGCCGCGAAGCCGGCCAAGGAGCTGAAAGAAAACGAGCAGTCGGAGCTGCTCGAGCACTTTTTCAAGATCAACTGGCATACCTGCGTCGACCCGCACCCGCGATACCGGCAGCTTCTGGATCTCCGCGGTCGCCGGCCGGGATCCACCCGTAACCTGAAGCGGTTCAAGGAAGCGGATCTGCGGGATCTGCAGGTGTGGTTCAACCTGGGGTGGTGCGGATTTGCGGCCCGGAGGCGGTATCCGGAGCTGGGCGAGTTGATCCGGAAGGGCAGGGACTTCACGGAAGAGGAGAAAAACCGGGTTCTGCAAATTCACCGGGAAATGCTGCAGGGAATTTTGGGGGAATACCGGGCCCTGGCGGATAGCGGCCAGGTCGAGCTCACCACCACGCCCTTTTATCATCCGATTTTGCCCCTGCTGGCGGACACGGATGCGGCCAAGCGGGCGATGCCTTGGGCCCGTTTGCCCGACCGGATGATCGCGCCGGAGGACGCCTTGGCCCACCTGCAGAGGGCGCAGGAGGCGCACACCCGGGTTTTTGGCCGGAAGGCCCGGGGGTTGTGGCCTTCGGAGGGCTCGGTGAGTCCCGAAGTGATTCCGCTGATGGCCAAGGCTGGATTCGAGTATTTTTGCACGGACGAGTCCGTGTTGTTTCGGGGGCTGGAAGAGCAGGGCCGAAAAGTCGACCATGTGGAGCTGTTTCAGGCGTGGCGGGTGGAGGAACAGGGGTCGGCGCTCAAGGCCCTTTTTCGGGAGCGGCCGCTTTCCGACTACATCGGCTTCACCGCGGCTCGGACGGAACCCAAGGCGGCGGCGGACTATTTGCAGGTTCACCTTGAGCATATCGCGCACGTCATGCCGAAGGACGGTGTGGTCACCTTGGCGCTCGACGGGGAGAACGCCTGGGAGGCGTTTCCTGACAGTGGCGAAAGCTTCCTCCACGAATTTTACAGCCGTTTGGAGGGATCCAACCGGATCCGGACGCAGACCCTGGGCGGTTATTTGGACGGAAAGGAGGGAACGTCGCTGGGGCGGATTCATTCCGGGTCCTGGATCGCCGGCAACTTCGACATCTGGATCGGGGATCCGGAGGAGAACCGGGCGTGGGACTGGATCCGGCGCACGCGGGATTTCCTGAAACAAGCCGAGAGCCGCAACCCCCTGCCGGAGGAAACGAAGAGGGCCGCCTGGGAGGATTTGTACGCCGCGGAAGGAAGCGATTGGTTCTGGTGGTATGGGCCCGATTTCCAGACGGACAGCGACCTGATTTTCGACGCCCTTTTCCGAGCGCGGCTTCAAAACGTGTATCGCCGGCTGGGAGCGACTCCTCCACCGGCCTTGAGCGTGCCCATTTGCGCCGCGGAGGTCCGGTTGGGACATCCGCCCCTGCGTTTGATCGAGCCCGTGTTGGGGCCGCGGCCGAGCTATCTCGACTGGTCCGGTGCCGGAAGGTACGAGGCATGGCGGGATCAGGGGGCGATGGCCCAGGGGGATCGGAGGGTCAGGACGATCCTCTACGGTTTTGGGGAAAAAAACTTTTATTTTCGCATCGATGGCCAGGCCCCTCTGGGGGACGAGATTTCGGTCGACTTCAACCAGCCTGCCCACGTCAAAGTGAGGGCCCTTGCGAAGAAGGAAGTGTGGTCGGTGGAGGTCAGCCGGGCCAAAGACGGAATTTCCTTCGAGCCCGTGCCCTGCGAGTCCCAGATCTCGACGGAGCGGGGATTGCAGTGGCGGGTGCCGTTTGCGAGTCTGGGATGGAGGAACGATGGAGCCGAGGTCAGTTGCCTGGTTCGCGTGATGCGGGCAGGTGCTGAGGCCGAGCGTTATCCGGAGCGCGGGCTGATCGAATTCGCCGGTCCCAACAAAACCCATGACATGAAAAATTGGTTTGTCTAACCGGCCATGAAGAACGTCAATTTGGTCCTCTGCCTCCACTTGCACCAGCCGTTGGGAAATTTTCGCGAGGTGGTGGACCGGATCGTCCAAGAAACCTACCGGCCGGTGCTTGGAGTTCTGCAAAAACATCCCGGCATCGCCGCCAACCTGCATTGCAGCGGGGTGCTTCTGGAGATGCTGGCGGATCGTCATCCGGAAATGGTGGCCCAACTGCGCGAGCTGGTGGCTTCGGGTCGGGTCGAGATGATGACCGGAGGTTTTTACGAGCCGGTGCTGGTGGAGTGGGCGGAGGAAGACCGAGACGGCCAGCTGGCGATGATGGCTGCCTGGCTCCAAAGCCGGTTGGGGGCAGAGCCCCGGGGCGCCTGGCTGGCGGAGGGGGTCTGGGGTCCTTCCCTTTGCGGTGCCTTTCATCGGGCGGGCCTTCTGTACGCGCCGGTCGACGGCTCCTACTTCCTGCAGGCCGGGGTTTCCGCGGCCAAGTTGCATGGTCACTATGTGACGGACCAAGCGGGGGATTTGTTGACGGTTTTGCCGACCTGCCCCGACCTCGCGCGGCTGATTCCCCACGCCTCTTGGGATGACCTGTTCGGCCACCTGCGGCGCATCGCAAACCGGGGCGAGGACATCACCCTGACCTTGGCGGCCAATCTGGAAACCTGGCCCTCGTTGCCGGGAGGCGTGGCGGGTTATTTGGACACCCTGTTCACCAAGTTGGAGGATTCGGCCAACTGGATTCAGACGCTGACCGGCAAGGCCCAGATCGAGCGGCAGGCCCCCAAGGGGCGGGTGGCTCTTCCCCCGGGAACCCCGGCGGAGCTGGGGGGAT
>RGTE01000160.1 GCA_010025475.1 Verrucomicrobiota bacterium | reverse complement strand
GAAATACTCCAGTTCCGGTAATCCTCCGCATTCCTTTTGGCTCCGTGAAAAACGAAAAAGATCGGCCCGTTGGAGAAACCCTTGGATTTGTAGGTGTAAACTTGGATTGCCCGCTCCCCCTCGCCGATGGTCACCTCTCCTTTGCCCTCGGGAAGGGCCCCCGGGCCTGCGACTGTCACTTGATGACCCAGAAAAAAAAGCAGGGCAGGAATGAGGGAGGCCCTCATGAAATTAGAGGGTTTTCAAAACGGACCGACCAAGGTTTTCCTGGAGGGTTTTCGCGCTGACCTCCCCCTCCCAGCGACTGATGGCAATCGTGGCCACGCCGTTGCCGATGAAGTTGGTGAGGGCCCGGCACTCGCTCATGAAACGGTCGATCCCCACCAGTATGGCCAGCGATTCCAGGGGAATACCCGGGACGGCCTCCAGGGTGGCCGCCAGCGTGACAAACCCGGCTCCCGTCACCCCGCTGGCCCCCTTGGAGGTGATCATCGCGACGAGCAGCAGGGTGATCTGGTGGGAAAGATCCAGATGGGTGTTGGTGGCCTGGGCCAGAAAGACCGCCGCCATGGTCATGTAGATATTGGTGCCGTCGAGGTTGAAGCTGTACCCGGTGGGGATGACAAGACCCACGGTGGATTTGGCGCACCCCAAACCCTCCAGTTTTTTCATGATCCCGGGCAGGGCGGTTTCCGAGGAGCTGGTCCCCAACACCAGCAACAGCTCGTCCTTGATGTAGGCCAGATAGCGAAACAGGGAAATGCCCGAGCACCGGAGAATGAAACCCAGCACCACCGCGACGAAGATTCCCGAGGTCAGGTAAAACCCCATCATCAGGGCCAGCAGTTTGTTGAGGGACGCCAACCCGTAACCGCCCACGGTGTAACCCATGGCACCAAACGCGCCGATCGGCGCCGCCTTCACCACGATCCCCATCACCCCAAAAAATAGTTTCCCCCCCTCCTCCACGACGTGCAGCACCGCCTGCCCACGCTGGGGCAACAGGGTGATGGCCAACGCCGTCAGGATGGCGATAAGCAGAACCTGCAGCAGATCCCCCGAGGTGAAGGCGCCCAGAAAAGAGGAAGGAATGATGTTAAGAAAAAAGTCCGACTTGCCGGTGCTGTGGGCCTTGGTGAGATACGATTGGCTCACCCCCGGATCGAGGGATCGCACATCCAGATTGAAACCCTCCCCCGGACGGAGGCTGTTCACGACGACCAGTCCGATCACCAAGGCCAGCGTGGAAACCACCTCGAAATAGACCAGGGTCTTGAATCCGGTGCGACCCAGCCGCTTAAGGTCCCCCATCGAGGCGATCCCGTGGACGACCGTGCAGAAGATGATCGGGGCGATCATCATCTTCACCAGCTTGATAAAGCCGTCTCCCAAAGGCTTCAGCGACTTGCCGAACTCCGGGAAGAAGGCCCCGATCAGAATGCCGGCCGCCACCGCCAACAAAACCTGAACGTAGAGGACCTGGTACCAGGGAGTCCGAACGCGGGCGACGGAGGATTCCATCGGGCCGAGCCTAAGATGCGGCGGCTTCGGAGAGAACCTTATTTCCCTTCCCGACCACAACCACAGCCTTTTTCCCGATTTTTCCGGAAGACTTTCCAGGCAAGGTAACCCGCCGCGGCCAACACGGCCGCCGCCACGGCCCAAGCCTGCCAACCCCCGCCCATCTCAGGCTCCCAGGGCGCGCCCAACCGTCTGCACGAGCCAGGCTCCCGTGTAGGCCAGCCCCGCCATGTAGATCATCATGAAAGCCGGCCACTTCCAGCTCCCCGTCTCCCTTCGGACTACCGCCACCGTGCTCAGGCACTGCAGGGCGTAGACGTAGAACACCAGCAGGGCCAGGCAGGTCAGCGGCGTGTAGATCAGGGATCCATCCGGCCAGGTGGCGGATCGCATCGCGTGGATCAGCCCCTCCTCCTCCCCGCCCACGTGGTAGACGATCGACATCGTGCTGACGAACACCTCGCGTGCCGCCAACGAGGCCACCAACCCCACCCCGATCCGCCAGTCAAAACCCAGCGGTCGGAGCACCGGCTCCAAGGCGTGGCCGATCTGTCCGGCAAAGCTTTGAGCCAAGCGATCGGAGGGATCCTCCGCCGCATGCGGGAAATTACAGAGGAACCAGAGAAGGATGGAGAGCGCGAGGATCACCGTTCCCGCCCGGCGGAGGAACACGCCGGCCCGCTCCCACATCCGCAACGCCACGGTGCGAAAGGAGGGGCGCCGGTAGGGAGGCAGCTCCAAGATCAGGGGCGGAGACATGCCTCCGAGGATTTTTTTCCGAAACAGCCACGCGAGAAAAAAGGCGGTGATCGTGCCCAAGCCGTAGAGCCCCAACATCGCCCCGGCCTTGCCCCAAGCCGGCATCAACGCAGCGGGGACGGCGGCGGCGATCAGGGTGGTGTACACGGGAATCCGGGCGGAGCAGCTCATCAGCGGCGCCACCAGAATCGTGGTCAGCCGGTCCTTCGGATCCTCCACCGTCCGCGTGGCCATGATGCCGGGAATCGCACAGGCGTAGGAACTCAACAGCGGGATGAACGATTTCCCGCTCAGCCCCACCCGATGCATCACCCGATCGAGCAGGAATGCCGCCCGCGCGAGGTAACCGGAATCCTCCAGCAGACCGAGGAAGAAAAAGAGAATCAGGATCTGGGGCAGAAAGATCACCACCCCGCCCACCCCGGCCAACACCCCGTCCACCAA
>RGTE01000159.1 GCA_010025475.1 Verrucomicrobiota bacterium | reverse complement strand
GGCCTGGCGGGACTGGGGGCCGAAGCGTTTTTCAAGGAACTCGTAAATGGAGACGACGTTGTAGGTGTAGTAGGGCTTGATGAAGATCCAACTCACGAAGACACGGGCAAGGACGGTTCCAATGGCCAGCTGGGCGTAGGTGAAGTTCCGCAGGGCGTAGCCCTCTCCCGGGGCACCCAGGAAAGTGGCGGCACTGATCTCAGCGGCGAGGATGGAGGCCAGCACGGCCCACCACGGCATTTTCCGGCCGCCGAGGGCGTAGTCGTTCAGGGAGGTTTGGCGGCGGGAGGCGGCGAGGCCGATTCCGATAATGGCGGCGAAGTAGGCGAAGAGGATAAAGGAGTCGAGCAACCAGGGATTCATGGTCGGGACTTAGGGAAGCTCCCAGGATTCTTTGAGGCGATCGTATTCCGCGCGGGGGAGGAGGACATAAACGGGTTCATCGGAGGGCTGGAACGATTCGAGCAGGGTGCGGAAAGCGGGTTCCTCCATGGAGGTGCAACCGGTGGTGACGGAGTCCTCGCTTCGGCAGAGGTGGAAAAAAATGGCGCTGCCAGCGCCGGGCTTGGCATCGGGTGGGGCGTTGTGGCGGATGAAGAGTTTCAGGGCGTGGGCGGGATCGGCCTGGCGCATGAGGTGGTAGTGCTGGTCGGGCGGGAATGGTTCGTGGGAGGAGAGGATGAGGTGACGGTTGTAAAGGGAGGAGGTGGGTTCCTCGATCCAGAGGTCCCGATCGGTAACCTGGCGGTAACGCCAGTCGTGGATGGGGGAGCGGTCGGCATAACCGTAGAGAATGTTTCCGAGGAGAAAAAGGCCGGCGGGGGATTTGCCGTCGCCCTCGCGTTTTTGGATGCCGGGCTGGTCGGGATGGAGGCCGCGGCCCCAGGCGAGCCCACGGCGTCCAAGATGGACGATGATGGGGGCGTTGGTGGCAGCCCAGGGTGAGGAGGCCGCGGTGCGGCGATAGAGTTGAAGCGAGGCTTTGACGGAGTTCCAGGCATCGGGAATGGCCACGAGGAGGGCGCGGGATTGATCGGGGACGGGAGAGGCGTGGAGTTGTGGGACAAAAAAAAGAAACGAAAGAAAAAAACAGAGGCGGGCCATGTGGCCTAATCGCGGCGGAAGCGGGAAAGGAGGGCATCCAAAAGTCCGGGCCCAAAGAAAGTGAGAAAACCCGCATGGGCAGCGAGGAGGCCCGAAAGGAGGGCAGGTTCGAAAAAGACGGGCACGAAGAGCAGAGCCGAGGTGATGCCGGCCACCCAGGTGACAGGAAGGGGGATGGGGATGGGAAAAAGGAAGATTTTCTGATCGGGCAAGGTGGCGGCAAAGCCGAGGAAGAGGGAATTAAAAAGGTAGAAGGAATTGACGGGAACGGCGGGCTGGAGGAAGGAGACGCCGACAACGGCAGCCATGCTGACGAGGAAGTAAAGGTTCAGATGGAAAGATCCGAGGCTTTCTTCCAGTGCCTCGCCGATGGACCAGAGGAACCAGAGAAAAATGAAGAAGAAAATGGGGTGGGCGGAGGAGGGCGGGACGAAGATAAAGGTGATGACGCGCCAGAACTCACCCTGAAGGACGAGAGCAGGATCCAGCTTGAGAATGGAAAGGAAGCCGGGGGAGGCGAGGTTCAGGAGCCAGCTGGCGGCGTTCATGGCGACGAGGCCGCGGGCGAGGTGGGGGACGGACCAACGGCCAAAATGCTGCTCGAGAAAATCGGTCCAACCGGCGGGGCTCATGAACCGGGGGACCGATCAGGGCTCAACGGTGACTTTTTTCCAGTTGAGGTGCTGGATACGGGCGTACTTTTCGAAATCTTTCTCAAACATGATGAGGACGGCGCGGACCACGGCGGAGTCGTCCTCAAAGCTGATCTTGGCGATGAAGTCGGGGATGATGTCGAGCAGGCGGTGGGTATAGATGATGGCGAAGGCGGCGGCCGCGGCGGCGGCGTAAGGGATTTCCTTGTAGGCGCCCTCGGCGAAGTCCTCGACGACGTCGGCGAGAAACTCAAGTTGTTCGACGAGGTGGGGGAACTTGGGGGCGTGGATCTGGGTGAATTCGGCCTTCAGCATGGGGAGGCGATGGAGGAGGTTGTCCATAATCTTCGGGGTGACGCGGGAGGCCCCGCGAGTGGCAAAAGCGGCGATTTCAGCCATAGCCCCAAGGGTGAAGGAAACCCCTGCGGACGGCAAGCGGAGGCGGGGGTGGATTCCGAAAAAGGGGTCGGGTAGCTTTCGGCAATGATCCAACCCGTCGCAAAGAGTGCCCCGGTCAAAAAGGTGCCGGAGCGGAGCGAGGTGAACCTGAAGGACACCTGGGATCTGAGCCCGCTTTACGCGAAGGAGGCCGATTGGGAGAAGGGTCTGGAGGAGCTGAGGGAGCAAAAGGGGCGAATGTGGAAATGGAAGGGAAAACTACACCGCGGGGAGGACCTGACGGCAGCGCTGGAGGAGGAGCGGCAGATCGACCTGATGGCAGAGCGGCTTGGGCAGTATGCCCATCTGAGAGTGGCGGAGGATGGCGGAGACGGGGCGGCGCGGGACCGGGCGTTGCGGTTGGAGCACCTCACAACGCAATTGGCAGAAGAGACGGCCTGGTTCATGCCGGAGCTGATGCAGATCGGGGATGCGGAATGGGCGGTGCTGGTGGAGCATCCGTGCTTGGCGGAGTGGCAGGGCAAACTGGAGCGGATCCGGAGGTACCGACCGCATGTTTTGGGGGAGGGGGAGG
>RGTE01000158.1 GCA_010025475.1 Verrucomicrobiota bacterium | reverse complement strand
AGCCGACCAGTGGAATCATGATTTCAGGGCGCACCTTCATCCCGGAGGCCTGAACCTCGGCGGCGGCCTCGAAAACGGCGCGGGCCTGCATCTCGGAGATCTCGGGGTAGACGATGCCGAGGCGGCAGCCACGGTGGCCGAGCATGGGGTTGAACTCGTGGAGCTCCTTGACGCGGCGCGCGATTCGGTCGGCGGAAATGCCGAGTTTGTCGGCGAGGTCGCGCTGGGCGGACTCCTCGTGGGGGAGAAACTCGTGGAGGGGCGGATCGAGGAAGCGGATGGTGGCCGGACGACCGCCGAGGGCTTTGAAGATCCCCACAAAATCCGAACGCTGTTCCGGCAGGAGTTTCGCGAGCGCATGGTTCCGCTCGTCGGCGTTCTCCGCAAGGATCATCTGACGGACGTAATCGATCCGGTGACCTTCAAAGAACATGTGTTCCGTACGGCAGAGCCCAACGCCCTGGGCGCCGAAGGCCACCGCGTGTTCCACCTGGTCGGGTTGGTCGGCATTTGCGCGAACCTCCAGTTTCCGGCGCTGGTCGGCCCACTGCATGAGCTGGGCGAACATCTTGTAGGTGGGGCTGTCGGTGCCCTGGATGTCCTTGTCGATGAGGACGCGGACGATATCCGACGGGGAGGTTTTGACCTCGCCGGCGAAAATTTCACCGGAAGTTCCGTCGATGGAGAGGAAGTCGCCCTTCCGGTAGTGCTTGCCGCGGACGGTCAGGGTGCCGGTGGAGTAATCGATCTGCAGATCCGAGGCGCCGCATACGCAGACCTTGCCCATTTGGCGGGCCACCAGCGCGGCATGCGAGGAAACTCCGCCACGGGCCGTGAGAATACCCTCCGCGGCGAGCATGCCGCGGATGTCCTCGGGGCTGGTCTCCACACGGACGAGGAGAACCTTGGCGCCCTTATGGGCGGCGGCCTCCGCCTCGTTGGCTTGGAAATAAATCTGACCAGTGGCGGCACCGGGACCGGCGGGAAGACCGCGGGCGATGACTTCGGCGGTCTTGCGGGCGTTGGAATCGAAAACCGGGGCGAGCAGTTGGCTGAGCGAATCGGCCGGGATGCGGCTGACAGCGTCGTCGGGTTTGATCAACTTTTCCTTCACCATCTCCACGGCAATACGGACGGCGGCCAAACCTGTGCGCTTGCCGTTGCGGGTCTGGAGCATGAAGAGACGGCCGTCTTCGACCGTGAATTCGAAGTCCTGCATGTCCTTGAAGTGGCCCTCAAGGGTGCGTCGGACGTCCTGAAGCTGGCGGTAGACCTCGGGAAACTGGACTTGGATCTTGGCAACGGGTTCGGGGGTGCGGACACCGGCGACCACGTCCTCGCCTTGGGCATTGAGCAGGAATTCCCCGTAAAGGACCTTTTCGCCGGTGGCGGGATCGCGGGTAAAGGAGACCCCTGATCCGCTGTTCTCGCCGGTGTTGCCAAAGACCATCGCCTGGACGTTGACGGCCGTGCCCCACTCGTGCGGGATGTTGTATTTGCGGCGGTAGATGATCGCCCGTTCGTTGTTCCAGGAGCCAAAGACCGCGCCGATCGCCCCGCGCAGTTGCTCACGTGGATCCTCGGGGAAGTCCTTACCCGTACGCTCGCGGATCAGTTTGCGGAAGCGGTCGGTGAGGGTGCGGAGGGCGGAAGCGTCGAGCTTGGTGTCGGAAACGTGAGGGTCTTTCGGGAAAAGTTCCGCCTTCAGGCCCTCGATGACGGTTTCAAAGGGTTCATGGTCCTCGCCGGGGCGTTTCTGAACGCCCATGACGACGTCGCCGTACATCTGGAGGAAGCGGCGGTAGCAGTCGTAGGCAAAACGTTCATTTTTGCTGCGCTCGGCAAGAGCGCGGACGGTGCGGTCGTTGAGGCCGAGGTTGAGGATTGTGTCCATCATTCCGGGCATGGAGTCGCGGGCGCCGGAACGGACGGCGACGAGGAGAGGATTCGAGTGATCGCCAAATTTCCGGCCCATGGCGTGCTCGAGCTTGGTGATGGCGTCATCAATCTGCCGGTCAAGGGAAGCGGGATAGGTGCGGTTATGGTCGTAGTAGTAGGTGCAGACCTCGGTGGTGATGGTGAAGCCGGCCGGGACGGGCAGCCGGATTTTGGTCATCTCCGCAAGGTTGGCGCCTTTGCCGCCGAGGAGGGCCTTCATCTTGCCGTTGCCATCGGCCTTGCCGTTGCCGAATCCCTTGGAGGAGCCCGATTTCCTGGATTGGGAGGTTTTGGTTCTGGTCGGCATAGGAAAAAGAAGCGTTTCGAAATGCCAGCGAAGGGAGCCTTTGGCAAGCCCGTTCAGACTGGTTTGGGAGCAAGTGGCGCGGCGGGAGGGCGGCTTTTCCAAGTGGACTCTTGAAACGACAACACCTTACGAATGCCCTCTTCGGCCAAACTGAGCAACTGTTCAAATTCCTGCCGGGTGAAATCGTGCTCCTCCCCGCCGGCCTGAACCTCCACCAGCCGGCCGGTTCCGGTCATCACTACGTTCATGTCGACCTCGGCGTCCCGGTCCTCCGGATAGTCGAGATCCAGGAACGGTGTCCCTTGGACAAGACCTACGCTGATCGCAGCAACAGGCGCGCGGAGGGGGTCGGCGGTGATTCGGCCAGCGGCCTGCAGCCGTTCAATGGCACGGCGGAGGGCCAGACAGGCTCCGGAGATGGCAGTGGTGCGAGTACCTCCGTCCGCGGCCAAGACATCACAATCCACCCAAAGACTCCGCGGTCCC
>RGTE01000157.1 GCA_010025475.1 Verrucomicrobiota bacterium | reverse complement strand
CTTTTGCCCAACCTTTCCCACCCCCGACACCAAGTAGATGACTCCTCCGAAAAGATTCCAGGCCAGGATCACCGCGAAGGCCGTTAAGGAAATCGCCACGGACTGGGCCGCCGGCACCCCAAACACGCCGAGAAAAGTCGCGAAGGCCGCCTCTCTCAACCCCAACCCGTTCCAGCTGATCGGCAACACCGTCACCATCGCCACCATCGGCAACACCGAGGCCAACTGCCAAAAGTCGGCCGGCAACCGCATCGCCTCCGCCACCGCGAAAAACAGGGTCACCAGCAGGGCTTGCGACATCAGACTCAGCAGGAGTCCAGCGCCCGCCCCCACCGGATGGGTGAGACAAACATGGCAAGCCTTGGCTCCTTCGGCCGCCGCCTTCCGCCATCCGGAGGAATGGTCGGTTGCGAGCAGGCGGCTGGAAAAAGGTGTGGCGAGCACGGTCAGAATGAACACCAACAAGCCGGCCACGGTCACGAAGGCCAACGCCCCCGCGTGGGTGACCGGGTGTTGGTTCAGCTCTTTCCACCTCGGCAAAATCAGGGCCGCACCCAAAAGGACCGTGGCGGCCAGTCCCAGCACCCTTTCCAAAAGAATGGAAACCACCGCGGCGGGGCGGGCTTGGGGTGCGTCCCGCGCCGCCCAGAAGGCCCGCATCACGTCTCCTCCCATCACTCCAGGTAGCACGCTGTTGAAAAAAAGTCCGGCCACCGCCAGTTGGGCGGTGCGCACCCAACCTACCGCCGCCCCGGCCACCTCCAGCAACAGATGCCAGCGCACAATCGACACCAGCACCACGCCGCCGTAGGCGCCCAGCGCCACCAGCAACCACTGGGGATTCGCCTGCCGGATCGTACCGGAAAATTGCGGCCAGTTCAGCTTCGTGGCCAAAAACCACAGTGCCCCGATGGTGAAAACGACGCGGGCGATCCACCCCAGCCACGATTTTGTCTCCTGCTTCATCTCCCGGTAAGGACGTCTCGCCGAGACGTCCGTTCTTTGCCCCCTGACTATAGCAATCCCCGGTTCTTCAGATCCCGGACATTCTCGTTGCCCGAGGTCAGGACCATGTCCAAGGCGAACTTCAGCAAACACACTTCCCAGCCATCGTCCACCCCGGTCAGCACCGCCGCCAGCGGATCGTTCTTCCGCGCCACCTCCTCCTGGACCCGGGCCGTCACCTCGGCCAAAGCCCCGGTCACGTCGTAACGGCGCACATCATCCTTGCGGAACGTGAAGCCGTATTTCAGCACCGCGAGCTGGGAGGCGAACTCGCTCACCGCATCCGCATAGCGCTCCGCTTTCTCCCCAAACCCCTCCAGCAGCAACTTGGCAAACTTGTCCGGAGTGAGCAGCTCCGGTTTGTGGGCGTGGATTCTCCCTTCCCGCACCCGCATCCGGTTTACCGAGTCCATTTCCTCGGTGATCAGATGGTAGTTAAGGACGGTGGTTCCAAAGGTTTCCAGCCGCTTCTGGGGCGGCACCACCACCTTGGTGTTTTCCAGGGCGTAATGAAAATCGTCAGGTTTCACGAACTCCTACCTTGGCGAACTTCCCCCGCTTTTCAAACCCCGTTCCTTGCACCTAATCCTCCCGCCTAATCCCTTTGAAATCAGGTGGCCGATGATTTATTTTTTGAGCATGGCAACGTACATCTACGAAACCATCCCCTCCAAACCCGGGCAAAAGCCGGAGCAGTTTGAGGTCCGGCAGTCCATGAACGACCAGCCGCTGACAAAACATCCTGAAACCGGCCAACCGGTTCGCCGCCTCATCAGCGGAGGCTTGGGAATTATGGGAGGATCCAAAGGAGCCCCCGCTCCTTCCGGCCATGGATGCGGACCGGGCTCCTGCGGTTGTGGAAAGTACTAAACCGAATATAGAACGGCCCGCATCACGGCTTCCTGCACCTCGGCCACCGACTTCGAGACCGCCCGCCCAATCAGATCCATCTTCGCCACCTCCGCGATCCGCGGGCTGTATTTCAAAAGCTCCGTATCCGTAAATACCGTCCGTAGCAGCTGGCAGGCGCTGGAGAGACTGATGATCACCACATCCCGGGGCGCGGGCACTTCACCATCCACGACCACCTTGCGGATCCGCTTTCGAACCTCCTCCTCTTCCTTGTTCTGGATCATCGGGTATCGCCGCCCGGGAATGACCCACAGGATTTTTTTCTCCTCCTTCTTCAGCACCCCTTTTTCCACCAGCTTCGCCAAGGCAGCGTCACGGATTTTTTCCCCGTCCGCCGAGATCACCCCCACCCAGTGCTTGGCGTCCTTCTTGTCCTTGGCCTTGGCAATTTCCTTCAGGATCGGGTCCAGCATCTTGTCTCCTGTCGGCTTGTCGCTTACCAGGGTCAGGTGCGTCAAATCGGTGTCGATCCGGTTCTGGAAGGCAAGCTCCAGAAGAGCCGCACCGGCCAAGGCTTGATCCAAGGCCAAGGGCGGCAGGTCGACGAACTTTCCCTTCTTGTCATCCAGCGCCAACAGGACGATCTCCTCCACAAAAGTCAGCATGACTTTATTCTTTCCCCGCCTTCGAGCGAAACAAGCCATTCTTGCTTCCGAAACCAGTCGGTTGTTTTAGGATGAACTCGTGCGCTTGATCTGGATCCTGGGCGATCAGCTTCTGCCCGATCACCCCCTCCTTTCCTCCCCGGCCAAGGATCGGTTTGTCGGCATGATCGAATCCGCCCCGCGCGCGGGTCACCTACGCTACCATCAACAGAAACTCAC
>RGTE01000156.1 GCA_010025475.1 Verrucomicrobiota bacterium | reverse complement strand
CCCTCACGCTTCAAGGTAACCCGGGTCAGGAAGAAGCAGTCGTCGTTGATCTCTCTTCCTCGATCGTCGCCACGAATGCGGGGCGCTTGAGTGTCTCCGGTTCGATGTTTGGGGTACAAAACATCGATGCAAGTTGGGTGAGCGCCGGCGTTTCTGGCTTGCTGGTGGGTACGAACCAAACCAATCTTATTGTTGGAGGTCCCGGTAACGATAGCCTGGTAGGTGGCGGCGGGGCGGACAGCTTGCTTGGCGGTGCAGGTAATGACGTGTTCCGGCTTTCGCTGGCCCAACTTAGCGCGAGCGCGGCCGTTCGCGGAGGTAATCAAAGCGGTGATGAGGGAAGCGCAGATGTCCTCGAATTACAAGGCGATTCGGGCACGCTTGACGCATCGCTTTGGACAAACAAGCTTGACGGCATCGAAGAAGTTCGGGTTGCCTCCACCGCTAGCTTCACGCTTGAGGGTAGCAGCGGAAACGATGTACTTCGCGGCGGCGCGGGTAACGACCTCATCAAGGGACTCCAAGGGGCCGATACGCTTTTTGGTGGGGAAGGCGCGGACCGCTTTGTATTCACGTCAAGCGATACAGGCAGCGGAACTCAGCGCGATGTGATTGCTGATATGCAGATCGGTGATCGTATCGAGTTACCGAGCGGTTTGACCTGGGTCGCAAGCGGGACTGGAGCAGCCGGTAATGCCTGGTATGGCACAGCCAACGGCGGCACGATTTACTTCCAACCTTCAGGCGAGAGCACTGCCCGTGAAATGCTTGTCAGCAATTCGGGCAGCTTCAGCTGGAGCGCGGAGGCGGGACCGGGGGGTAGCCTTGTTCTGCTGGCTTCGCTTCCGGCACCTCAGGCACCGGTCTTGAAAGCCAGCTCTGATTCGGGTCTTAGCGAAAGTGACCGAATTACTGCCTCTACGCGTCCTAGCTTTGATATCACGGTGCCGGCGACGGTGGCGGCGGGGTCGCGGCTTGAATTGATCGCAGAATCGTTATCGGCTGGCGCATCAAATACAGCTTTTGGTACGGTTGGATCAAGGCTGATCACAAACGCAGACATCGCATTACTAGCGACCAATCCCATTCTGACGCTTCAAGTGGGTGCTGCAGTGCCAGGTTCGAGTCTTGCCATTGGACTGCAAAGCGGCGCACTGCCTCAAGGCAGCTATCAATTCAAAGTACGACTGATTTCCCCATCGGGCGAGGCACAAAGTGCCTTGTCGAGTGCGGTCACCATCGACAGCGTCGTGCCATCAGCGCCCAGCATTCAAGCCGTCACGGATGACGTGGGAAGCATCACCGGGCCCATCACAGCCGATGCAAGCAATAAGCTTGTAACAGATGACCCGACCCCGACGCTTTCGGTGCTCGCTGAAGCAGGCTCCCTTGTGCGACTCATTGTCAATGGCACTGAGCAAGCGACGTCGATAACGGTCCCAAACAATGGATTAGTGAGCCTCACGCCCTCCTTTGCGCTTGCGAGCGGACTGTACACTTTTCAGGTAAGGGCGATCGATGTAGCAGGCAATGCGAGCGCCTTGTCTTCGACCGTGACGCTTCAAGTCATTCGAGAGGCTCCTAAAGCGCCTCAGCTGCTCAGTGTTAGCGATAACAGCGGATCGCTCCAAGGCCCGATTGCTGCTAGTGGCTTGACCGACGATTCCACCCCGACTTTTCTTGCCAGCGCCGAGGCAGGGCAGACCTTAAGCCTGGTGAGCGTGTCGGGACTGCCGATCAGCGGAACCTTTTCACCATCGCCTACTAGTCCTTCAAGCTACGCATTCACGCCAAGCGCAGCGCTTTCAGATGGTCTCTACGAGGTCAAAGTCCGCGCTAGAAACGTTGCTGGAACAAGCGATTCGACGGTCTTTCGATTCACGGTCGATACCATCGCGCCCCCCGCCCCAGCCAGTATCGCCTTGCAATCCGACACGGGCCTAAGCAACAGCGACCGGATCACGTCGCTGGGTGCCCTCACGGTGAGCGGCGTGGAGCAAGGTGCCCGCCTGGAGTACAGCGCCAATGGCGGCACCAGCTGGACCAGTCTTTTTGTGCCGCAAGAAGGAAGCAATACCGTCGCAGTCCGCCAGGTCGATACTGCCGGTAATGCCTCGGCCGCCTCCACGGGAACCGAGAAAATGATGTCCCGGCCCATGGCGCGTCCGGGGGCCAAGGCTTCGGCGGTGAACTTCTTCGGGGTGAAAGGCGAGGGAACCAACGTCTATTTTGTCGTGGACGTTTCCGACAGCATGGTGGAGCAGGACAAGGGGGGCATCGACGGATACAAAAATCTCAAGGACAAGCTTGGGCAGATGATCCAGAGCCTAGCCCCAGAGACGAACTTCAATATCGCGTTTTACGGGGATGCGGTGGATCTCTTTATGCCCACCTCCGTTCCAGCCACCCCGGAAAACAAGCAGGCCGCCATGAAGTTTTTACCCCGTTACATGGCGACCACGACCCAGCGGGGCAACCTCACCCGTAACTACCTTCCGAAGATCACGACCCTCCCGGCGATGGGGGGCACGAGCCGGATGGACCTTGGGTTGGCGGCCGCTTTCGAGGGGAGGGCGGACACCATTTTTGTGCTGACCGACGGGAAACCGGTCATCCGGCGTGCCATGGATGACAAAGAGAAGGAGGAGTACCGAAAAAAAATGGCAGACGCGGAAATCTCCGCGGCCGACCGGCAGAAGTATGAAAAGGAAGTGGCGGAGTACCGAAAGGAGTTCGAGAAGTACAACGAGGAGCT
>RGTE01000155.1 GCA_010025475.1 Verrucomicrobiota bacterium | reverse complement strand
CCCACGGCCCGATCCCCCTTCATGACTTGGGTGGCCACTCCCATTTTGGGAATCAGCACGGCGCCTTTTTTAAGTGCGGGTGCCAGGATATCGAGAGACTCCGGTTTCCCGGCCCAAGCCGGACCGAAAAGCGTCGCGAGGCCAAAGGCGAGCAAGGTAAAGCCAGCGATTTGCCTCGTTGCATTTTTGTATTTTTTCATGGGGTGAGTACTCCTTTCGGTTTCCGCGTCAGGTTAAGTATGTTTTTGCGAAACTCATAAAGCGGGGATCGAGGCTGGCGGCAACGGCAAAAGCTTGTTATCCGCCCCCTTCCCCCAGGTGCTCTGGACAAAATTGCGTCCCTCTCGCGCCCAATCGGCTTCCGTCCGGTCCCCGAGCACAATGGGTTCCAATTTGTCTCTCAGAAGTCTGACCAGCCGGGCGTAGGCAGGGTCCGCCGAAACATTTCTTCTTTCCAAGGGGTCCTTGCGTAAATCAAATAATGCCGTTTCCACCTCGTTGGGTCCGGCTGTCACGGCCCAGCGGAAATCCTTGTCCTGAACCCCTGCCGGAGGGCGGGTTCGCATGGAAAAAACAAATTCCTTGGTGCGCAGGGCCGCCCGGGGGCCCATGCCGGGATCCATCTCACTGATCACATATTCCCTTTCGGGCCGCTGCGCCAAGGCCTCCACCGACAGATTCCTGCCATCCAGATAATCCCACTTGGCCTGGGTCCGGTCGATGCCCGCCAAGTCATAAAGGGTGGGGGCGATGTCGACAAACTCCACCAGTCGGTCGACCACCTTCCCGCGGGGGAAAAGGGAGGGATCCGACGATACGGCGAGGATGGCCTGTCGCGTCGACTTTTCAAAGGGACCAAACTTAGCCATGACCCCGTTTTCCCCGAGGTGCCAACCGTTGTCCCCACAGACGTAGAGAATGACCCAGGGCCTCCCCTCTTTTTCGGAGAAGGCCTGAAATGCGTCAGCTGCGCGAGCCACCAGGGTATCCCCAAAGGCGCAGAAGGCATAGTAATCGCGGATGGCCAACAGCTGCTCGCTGCGGCTCAACCCACTGCTGTCCCACCGCCGCTGGTACTCGCGGAGCTGCGGAGGCAAGGCCGCTAGCTCCTCGACATCGAATTCCGGAATCCGGTAGGCGGAGGGAGAAAACTGGTCGCGATAGGCTTGGGGGGGAATGACCGGGGTATGCGGAAAATGAAAACCCAGATGGATAAGCTTTGGTTGGTCCGTGCGGGCTCCCCGCACGCGGAATCCGGTGGAGGCGGTGTAGTCGGCGTTCGGGTGGGCCAGAAATGATAAAAAGGCATCCAAGATAAAGTCGTCGCGGGTTTGGGAACGCGGGCAACGGCCGGAGAGAATTTCTCCTTTGTTTTCCTGGAAGGATAGCGAGCGGATGATCCCCAGACTTTTTTCCACCGGTGTCAAAGAAAAGTTTCGGGTGATGTCCTCGATGCAACGGGGCTCCTCCCGGATTTGGCCTTGCTTGTCTTCGACATAAAATACCTCGGTTCGGGTCGATACGCCGTCCTTTTTCGTGACGTCATGCTTGATATCGGTCATCCCTTTCTGTTCGAGAAAATACGGCAAAATGCTGGTTTCGAACTCCCCCCGGAAATCCCACGTTTTGTCCCGGCTGAAAATGTAGTACCCAGGTTTGCCAAAATTCGCCGTTTGGTAACCCACCCCCTTCAACACCTCGGGAATCAGGGGCTTGAAGTTCTCCGTGCGCTCGTGGGCCAGCTCAAAACCGTAGATCCCCGAATGATGGGGATACCGCCCAGTCATCATGGCGGCCCGGGAGGGGGCGCAAGAGGGAGCGTTCGCATAGGCGCGGGTAAAGAGAGTGCCCCGCTTGGCCAGGCGATCGATCCCGGGAGAACGGACCGGACCGAGGGGGCTGTCCGCTCGGCCGGTCGTGGCAAGGTTGAAGCAGCCTAGCGAATCGGGTCGCTGGTCATCAGTGACAATCCAAAGAATGTTCGGCTGGGGCGGAGGAGACTTGGCTTCGACGGCCACGATTCCGGAGAAAAGAAACAGCATTCCGATCGACCACGATCTCCCCCGTAGAATTCTCCCACCCACTGCAGCCGTCATCGGACCAGCACGGCCTCCACGGAATGCCGTCCGGGTTTTTTCGGTAGAGGCAACCGGTTCCCTCGGACCGGCTTCCCGTCCAGAGTGAGTTGAACCTTGCCGGTCGACAATCCCTGCGGGTTGCGGATCGTGATCTCATACGTGGCCCCCCGATAGTGTCGGTGGACCGTGCACTCCAAAGTCCGTCGAATTCGGCTCGTGCCCCCAGCAGGTGCTGTAGCAGCACGTTGAGAAACCAAGCCACCGAGCCCGTGATCCAGGTAAACTCCTGTTGGAAGGGCCGGTTGCGGTGGTCCGGACCAAAGTAGCAGTTGGCCACGGCATACGGCAGGGCATCCCGCTTGGGGTCGTCGGGCTGCCCGGAGGAAAAACCTGGCAGAATGCGGCGCAGGATGTCATAGGCCTTGTCCGATCGGCCGTTTCTTAAAAGACCCAAAATCATCCAGACGTTGGTGTGGGAGTAAATCGTCCCGTTTTCCGCGATCCCCGGTTCCATGCAGCTGATTCGTCCGATCCGGTCATCCTGCGCCCGGAAGGTGGGCGACAGCAGGACATACCCCTGATCGGTCAGCAGCCGGCGATCGCAGGCCTCCAGGATCGTTTCCACCCTCGACTCCTCCGCCACGCCGGAAATCAGGGCCCAGGTCTGGGCTTCAATAAAGATTTGGGCCTCGCGATT
>RGTE01000154.1 GCA_010025475.1 Verrucomicrobiota bacterium | reverse complement strand
TACCGGAGCTAAGCAGCATACCATCGCCAAGGGCGACACTCTCTGGAAGTTGGCCAAACAATACTACCCAGCCTCGCTCGACCTAAACGAGGAGATCAAAAAAATCAAAGCAGCCAACCCCGGCTTGGATGACCGAAATCTTAAAATCGGCAACGTGATCGTCATTCCGTGAGTCGGTCCCGCTCCTCCTCCGACGAACAACCCGGTCTTCCGATGGGGGCCGGTGGCCCGATGGAGAACATCAGTCAGGAACTCCAGCAGCGCCAACAGGAGCTCATCCTCCTGCAGCGACAGCAACAAGAGCTGGAACAACGGAAACGGCAACTGGAGGAACTCAATACCCGCCGGAACGAGCTTACCCACGGCCAGCGGGAAATCCGCGAGCGCCTACTCCGCGCCATCGTGATTCTGGAACGGGCTGAAGGCCAAAGCCGCAAGGAAGTCGAACAAATGCACGAAACCCGGCAGACCTTCAGCGAACAACTGGCGGAAATCAACGCCATCGACCCTTCGGAGTGGAGCCCTTCCTCGATCGAGGAGGAACTCTCCCGAGCCCTTGCCAAGGTGGACCAGGCCCAGGCGGTCTACACCCAATCCCGCGCCAAGCTCGATGCCCTCCGGGGTCGCGACCTCGAACCTGCCGAAGGTGGAGAAGAAGGAGCATCCTCCGGAGCTTCAGGTGGCGCCCATGACTCTTTTACCGACAACTTTCTGCGCGGTTTGGCCTTCAACCTTCCTTTGATCGCAGCTCTCCTCCTGGGTTGGATTCTTTTGCGCCTGTTAAAATAATCGATTCAGTTCGGGCAGTTGTTCGCAAATCCTTGCCCGTGGCTTCGAGACGGACCCTTGCCAGGTCTCCGCTTCTTCTTTGAAATAAAGTCATGTCCGTTCCCGGTTTTAAAAGAGATCCCATTCGGGAGGAGTTGCGTCGTCTCAACCGCGAATCCACCAGGCTCGGTCAGACGGCCCGACGCCTCGTGGCAGAATCCGCTCAGGTGAATCAACCCCGCTCCGGCGGGTATGCCGTCCCTTCTGTGTCGGCTCCAAGGCGCGAGCCTGCCCTCAAGGTCGAAGGCCGGCTAGCCCGCCGCAAGGTCTTGCTGGCTGCGGCGGTGGCCGGCGCCCTTGCCTGGATACTTTTCCGGCTGATGGCTGGCTTTTCGGCCTAAAAGCAAAACGCCGGGAGAGGGAACCTCCCGGCGTTTGCGAAACGAAATCCTAACCTACTTCTTTTTCGGCGCTTTCGCTTTGTCTTCTTTGACGGCCTTAGCCTTCCCCTTCTCCTCCTTGGGAGCCTCAGGTTCCGGTGCGGGCCGCTCCACCCACTCCAACAATGCCGTGGGGGCGCCGTCCCCGATCCGGGGACCCAGCTTCAGGATGCGCGTGTAACCTCCCGCCCGGTTTTTGAACCGAGGGGCGATTTCCGCGAACAGCTTGTGCACGAGGTCGTTCTCATGCAGGGCGGCAATGGCCTGACGACGATGATGCAGGGACCCCTTCTTGCCCAAGGTCACCAGCTTCTCCGCCACCGGCCGGGCCGCCTTGGCCCGGGCCACGGTGGTACGGACCCGCTCGTGCCGGATCAGGGACCCGACCAGATTCGCCAGCATGCTGTCGCGATGCTGGGAAGTCCGGCCAAGTTTGACGGTGCGGCGGAGATGCCTCATGACTGACCGTTCGCGCCGGCCGCTTCCACCGGGGGCGGAGGCAGGCTGGCCAGCAGCGCGCTGTCAAACTTCATCCCCAGGGAGAGCCCGAGGGAGGTCAGCTTGTCCTTGATCTCGTTGAGCGACTTCTTGCCGAAGTTGCGATACTTGAGCATCTCAGCCTCGCTTTTCAGGGCGAGCTGGCCAACGGTGGTGATATTGGCGTTGTTCAGGCAATTGGCGGCGCGGACCGAGAGTTCAATCTCGTTCACACTCATCGCCAGGAGCTTCTTGAGGGCCGTGTTCTCCACCGGTGCTTCGTACTTTACCTCCTCGAACTCAATCGGCTCCTTGTCAAAGTTCGCAAAGATGTCGAGGTGGTGGCGGAGAATTCCAGCGGAGTGGAGAAGGGCCTCGTCGGGCGTCAGCCTCCCGTCCGTCCAAATCTCCAGCACGAGCTTGTCATAATCCGTGCGCTGGCCGACGCGGGTGTTTTTCACCTCGTACTTCACCTTTTTGACGGGGGAAAAGAGGGAGTCCACCGGAATCAGGCCGATGGGGGAATCCTCGCGCTTGTTCTCCTCCCAGGTCGCATAACCGCGGCCCACCCGCACCTCGAGCTCGGCCTCAAATTTGGCCTTCTTATCGAGGGTGCAGATGACTTCCTTGGGATTAAGGATTTCGATGCCTGCGTCCAACTCGATGTCGGCGGCAGTCACCGGGCCCTCTTTGTTGACCTTGAGTGTCAACAGGCGGGGCTCGCGGTTGGGGAGTTTGAATTTCAACTTCTTGAGGTTGAGTACGATTTCGGTCACATCCTCAACCACGTGGTCGATAGTGCTGAATTCGTGCTGAACCCCGGCGATCTTCACGCTGGTGATCGCCGCCCCCTCCAGGGAACTCAGGAGCACCCGGCGCAGGGAGTTGCCGAGGGTGTGGCCGTATCCGGCCTCAAAAGGCTCGGCAGTGAATTTTCCGTATTGTTCATCAGAACCGGCGTCATCCTTCTGCAACCGGTTAGGAAGTTCGAAGCGTCCAAGTCTCAGGGGCATGGTCTGTCTCTTTCCGGCCGGGTTACCCCCTCCCCGCTACCATGGGAGAGGACCGACGGCCGAGCTGATGTTGCGGTTTTTTCCGCCGCCGGTAGCAGGCGGCGGAGATTTTTACGACCTCGAGTACAACTCCACGACCAACTGCTCGTTGGCCACGGGGGTCAGTTCCTCGCGGGTGGGA
>RGTE01000153.1 GCA_010025475.1 Verrucomicrobiota bacterium | reverse complement strand
CGTCCCTCGACTCTCCCCTGCGGTCGTCCATGACGATTTTATGCCTATCCGGACTCGGGAGGATTTTGAAAAGAAAGAGGCCTCTCTGCTGGCCCCGTACGCCTCCAAAAGCCGGGAAAGCCTCGGCCGGAAGCACCAGGAAAACTCCCACGACTTCCGCACGGAGTTTCAACGCGACCGCGAACGGATCGTCCACAGCTCTGCTTTCCGCACCCTGGAGTACAAAACCCAGGTTCCCCTCAGTGCTTCCGGGGATTACGTCCGTACCCGGCTAACCCACACCATCGAGGTCGCATCGATCTCCCGCTCTCTCGCCCGCTCCCTCGCTCTCAACGAGGATCTGGCGGAAGCGATTGCCTTGGGTCGCGACCTCGGTCATCCGCCGTTCGGTCATCCCGTGGAACACACCCTCGACCAGTTGATGAGGGATGCCGGTGGATTTGGCCGTCGCCGCCAGAGCCTGCGGGTGGTGGAATCCTTAGAGGTCAAATATCCTGAATTCAACGGCCTCAACCTCACTCATGAGGTCCGCGAAGGCATCAATCCTTCCCCCGCTCCGGATACTCAGCCCTCTCTCGAATCCCAATCCGTTGATCTGGCGGACGAGATCGCCCACTGCTGTCACGATCTGGAAGATGCGCTGGAAAGCGGCCTCATCGATCCCAGTGCCCTTTTTGGCATCGAACTCTGGAAGGAGACGGAGTCCGGCATCCGCCGTAATTACACCCGGCTGGATCCGGAACGCACCCGGCGCTTTGTGGCCCGGTGCCTCGCCGACCATCTGGTCGAGGACGCCGTCCGACAATCCATCGTCAATTTGGAGGAGTCCGGACCTGTCACGGCCGCCGATGCCCGGACTCTCGGTCGCCGTTTGGTGACCTTCACCCTGCCGATGCGGGTGAAGATCCAGAACCTCCGGGATTTCCTCCGCGAAAACTTTTACCAGCACCCCGACATCAAGGAGGTCAACCAGCGAGCCAGTCAGGTTCTCCAGGGGTTGTTTGAGTTTTACCATCTTCATCCGCATCTGATTGCGGAGCGGGCGGTCCTGCGCATCAAAAAAGAGGGGGTGAGCAGGGCCGTCTGTGACTTTCTGTCCGGTCTGACCGACCGGACCGCCATGCAGCAGTACGCCCGCCACGTGGGCACCGATTCCCTTCTCCGGGAGTTAACCCCGCAAGCCGCTTAGTTTTTTTTCAGCTTCCCAAGAAAATCCGAAATTTTTTTCCGAAATTCAGACCCGAATCCCCGGTTTTCGTGACCCTCCCCGGGAATCACCCAGAATTCCTTCGGTCCGGCCGCCTGATCGTACACCGAGCGCACCACCGGAATCGTCATGCGGGTGTCCTTCTCGGCAGCCAACACCAACAAGGGGGCGCGGATCTTGCCGGCGGCACGCAGACAGTCCACGTCATCGATCCGGAACCGGGCCCGCTGCTCGATCATCGGAAAAGCCATTGCCACAAAAGGATACTCCGAGAGGCCATACATCAGCTTGGCGTGATGAAGCACGGTGTTCCGGTAAGTGTCAAAAGGGGCATCGGCGATCACCCCGGCGGCCGAGCCATCCCACGCCGCCGCCAAGAGGGCACTGACGGCGCCCATGGAGGTCCCCCATAGAACCGGATTTCCGGCCCCCCGGTTCCGGACAAATTTCATCGCTGCCATGGCATCGTGGCTTTCGTAAAAACCGATGCTGGTCAGGCTCGGATCGCTGTCGCCATGACCCCGGAAATCGATGGCCAGGGTTGGGTTTCCCTGCTCTTGGGCCAGGAGAATGTAGTCGATCATGTGGGCCTTGCTGGCCCCGAGGCCGTGCAGGATCACGACAGGGGCTCGCCCGGGTTTCCCATTCGGCATCCACCAGGCGCTGAGTCGCATTCCATCGTCCGTCTTCAACTCCACATCCTCACAAACCAATCCCATCCGGGCGGGATTCAGCGAGGGCCGGGCCGTCGGGGGAATCTTGGTTGCCAGATCCGCCAGAAAACTGGACGCCAACAGGATCAAACCCGCCACCACCAACCCCAGCACCCCCACCCCGGCCAGGATCGCCTTGGCATGTTTTTTGAAAAAACTCATCGGATGAGAGTACTACCTTATTGATTCAAATCTAGGTAGGGCGGCGTGTCCCACGCCGGGTCGTTGAATCCTCTTTTCTTTTAAGTTCAATGAGGCGACTAAGGGACTGTTCGCCCTTCCTAATCTTCATCCTCATCTGAATCGAGTTTCCCGCCCTTGGTTTACGGGCTATGATTTTTATTCCCATGAAAAAGCCCCGCTCACGGCAGGGAAAGCTCCACGACACCCAGTCCTCCCCGGATTTCCGTAACCTTCGGATCGACAAGGTGGGCGTGAAGGGCCTCCGCTATCCCATCGTTGTCCGCGACCGCTCCCGCGCCACGCAAAACACTGTGGCCACCGTCGCCCTCGCCGTGGATCTCCCCCACCAGTTTAAGGGCACCCACATGAGCCGCTTCCTCGAAGTCCTGCAGGATCACGGCGGCCTCATCCACGTCCAAAGCATTCCCAAGATCCTCCGCGCCCTACAGAACAAGCTTCACGCCGAATCTGCCCACCTCGAACTGGATTTCCCCTACTTCATCGAAAAGAAAGCTCCCGTCAGCGGCTCTCCCGGCCTGGTCGATTACCAGACCCGCTTTGATGCCGTTCTCCACGGGGATGATCTCACCTTCAAGGTTGCCGTCACCGTGCCCGTCACAACCCTTTGCCCCTGCAGCAAAGCGATCAGCACCCGCGGGGCCCACAATCAACGCGGTTACGTCCGGCTCGAGGTCACCTTCCGCAAGCCGGTTTGGATCGAGGATCTGGTCTCCCTCGTTGAATCCTGCGGAAGCTCGGAGATCTACTCCCTCCTCAAGCGACCCG
>RGTE01000152.1 GCA_010025475.1 Verrucomicrobiota bacterium | reverse complement strand
GCAGACGGTCAGCGGTTCGATCACCCAGCGGACGCTGACGATGGGGGGAACCACGATCCAAAGCCGGGAGTATGACGGCACGACGACGGCAGGAGCGGTGACGGTGGGGACGGCGGGGAACCTGGTCAGCGGGGAAAACCTGACGGTCACCCTCAACAATGTGGCGAACTTCAGCAGTGCCGACGTGGGGAGTGAAAGCCTGGCCGTCACCTACACGCTGGCCGACGGAGCGGGCGGCAAGGCGTCCAATTACCAGTTGGCCGGGCAAAGCATCAACGGCTCGATCACCAAGCGAACGCTGACGATGACGGGGACCAGCATTGGCAGTCGCGAATATGACGGGACAAAGTTGGCCGGCACGGTGACGGTGGGCACGGTGGGGAACGTGGTGTCGGGCGAGGCGCTCGTCATCACGGGGTCTGGCTCCGCCTTCAGCTCGGCCAATGCAGGGACCACGGAGAACCTGACGGTGAACTACACCCTGGCCGATGGGGTGAACGGCAAGGCGTCCAATTACCAGTTGGGTAGCCAGACGGCCAGCGGGTCGATCACCACGCGCACCCTGACGATGAGCGGTTCCACCGCGGCCAACCGGACCTATGACGGGACCGTCACCGCCGGGGTGACGCCCGGCACTTTGGGAAATCTGGCTTCCGGGGAAACCCTGGGCACGACGACGGCCGCCGGGACCTTTACGGACCGCCATGTGGGCAACGGCAAGAGTGTCACGGCCGTTTACACCCTGGCGGATGGGGCGAATCCCGCCCATCTGGCTTCCAATTACAATCTCGGCAACCAAACCCTCACCGCAAATATCACCGCCAAGGATCTGACCATTCTCACGACGACCGTAAACACCAAGGCCTACGACGGCGCCACCACCGCCACTTTGGCCGGATCCACCCTGCAGACGGCGATCGCGCCGGGCACCGGCACGGCCATCGACGGCAAGCCGTACACGGGCGACACCATCACCCTGGGAACCGCCGGAACCTTTGAGCGCAGCCTGCCGGGCACCCTGATTCCCGTGACCGCCGGGATCGTTCTGGGCGGAACGGAAGCCGGAAACTACCACCCGGTCCAACCCACTGGGCTCAAGGGCGAGATCACCGGCTCGGCTACCCTCAACCGGGACGGCTCCGCCCTGAACGTAAACACCGGCAGCTTCCTGCACGTCCGCAACACGACCGCCACGCGGATGCAGGACGGGATGCAGTTCAAGACCACCGTGGGCGAGGTGCTGATTGAAAACAGCTCCTTTGACGGGTGGATGCAGCGTTCCACCCCGAACACCAAGAGCGCCGCCGTGGCGGTCAACTCGCCGGTCATGCGCATCAAAATGGAGGCCAACGATCCCACCGCGAACCCGGCCACCAATCTGGATTACATGCTGCTGGGGGATTATCAGCTCCACCTGCGTCATGATCCTGACGGCATCCCCAACAGCGGGGATGAGCAAGGCACTTCCATCTTTTCCTTCCCCGGGAAAGTCAGCGATCCGAGCGGCATCGGATCCATCGCCCCCTCAGCCGACCTGGTGGTCCGCGACTCTGCTTCCACCGAGTTCAAGGATCTGGCCTGGAACACGCCGGAATATTCTTCGCTCGATGCCACCACCAAGGAGGCGGTGGCCTCCGGCAACTACGCCACGGCTTCCGGGGAGTATCAACCCGATGGCTCAGCCAAGATGTCCGACCTCGACACGCCGACGGCCGCCGGCAAGTGGGACGTGACGGTGAGTGATCCCGCCCTCGGCGGCGAGGGGAAGGTCACGGATCTTCGGCTGAAGTACAACAACAACACCAAGGTGCTGATCGAAGGGCCGGATGGCGTCCGCCTGCTGAACGTGAAGTTTGAGGGCATGGACGAGGTGGATGTCCGCACGACCGACCTGAACAACCGCGTGCTGATGAGCGCCACGCTACTAAACGATCCGGATGTCACCAAGATGGTGGTCAAGGCCAGCCAGACGCTGGAGGCAGTGCTGAACAGCGATGCCACCTTTAAGGAGGTGAAGTCCCTGAGCAACGCCGACCTTTTGGCAGGGGTGGTGCGCGACAACAGTTCGCCGACCGGCTTCAGCTTTGTGGGAGGAGTGGGAGGTGCCGAACGCACGCTGACGATTGACGGGCCGGGGGCGGCCGCGGCCACGCCCAACATCAACATTGCCGGGCAGCTGGCCATTGCTGCGCACACGGTGGTGTTTAACAACGCCAACATTGCCAGCGATGGGGTGATCGGGGTGCGGACCCGGGACGGGCTGGTCAACCGCACCTACGGTTCAGTGGTGCCAGGGACGACCAGCTTTACGGGTGCCAACGGGAACTACTTCCTGAATCGAAACAATGGCAACCCGATCTCCATGACGATCGGAAATTCAGGGGATATCACCGGCGCGTTCACCGGTGGCAAGTTGACCGACATCGGTTCCGGCGGAAGCGGCACGGTGATGAGTGTGGGGAAGGTGCAATGAGCGTTGTGCGTACCATGATTCAGGCTGCAACTGGCCGATGCGGTTTAGGATTAAGATTAGGATTAGGATTAGGACAAAGCGGAATTCGGAAAGCGGAAAAAAACCTCAGCGAACTCAGCGCCTCTGCGGTTCAACAGGATTTTACCGCAGAGACGCAGAGCCTGCTTCGCCAAGGCTACGCAGGCCGGGGACGCGGAGGGGTGGGGAGGTGGATTTTAGGAAAGTGGAATTCGGAATTTGGAATTCGGAATTCGGAATTCGAATTTCGGATTTCGAAATGCGAATTGCGAAAAGGTGAAGTTGGAGGTTGGGTGGATTTGCGTTCAGCCAAGGTGGAGCCAGGAGCGGAGGCGGGTGTCGAGGGTTTGGACGTCGGCTTTGCTCAGGCGGCCGGTGATTTTGCGGATCAGCCGCGATTCGATGGTGGCCAGTTGTCCCTTCACCGCACTGGGCA
>RGTE01000151.1 GCA_010025475.1 Verrucomicrobiota bacterium | reverse complement strand
TATCGCCGAATCTCGCCAAAGTCGAAGATTGCGGTGGGGATCTCCGGCGGGGCGGACAGCGTGGTGCTGGCAGAGGCCCTCTTCCGGTTGGGGGCAAACCCTCTTTTACTTCATTTCAACCATCGTTGGCGGGGCCGGACAGCGGAGGCCGATGCCCGCTGGGTCCGGGCGTGGGGGAGAAAAAGAAAATTGCGTTTGGTGATGGGTCAGGCGGCCCAAGCGGGACGAACCGGGGAGGGGGAGGCGAGGGAGGAGCGCTGGAAATTTTTCGAGAAAGCGATGCGGGGGGCGAAGCAAAACCAGCTTTGGCTGGCCCATCAGAAGGACGACCAGGCGGAAACGGTGCTGATGCAGCTGTTGCGCGGGGCGGGGCCGGAGGGGTTGGCGGGGATGGGACCAACATCCCCGCGGGAGCATTTTCAGGTGGTGCGACCCTTGCTGGAATTTTCCCGGGCAGAGATGCGGCAGGCAGCCCGGGAGGCAGGGTTGAGCTGGCGGGAGGACAAAACCAACAAGGATCCGAAGAGCTGGCGGGTGAGGATCCGGAAACAGGTGTTTCCTTTTTTGGCCAAAACCTACGGGCGGGATGTGCGCGGGGTTTTAGCCAGAACGGCGGAGATCCTGTCGGGTGAGGCGGAATTCTGGAAACAGGAAATTGGAAAGCTCCCAAAACATCCCGATGTCCGTATCTGGCGAAACAAGCCGGTGGCCTGGCAACGCCGTGCCATCCGGATCTGGCTGACAGAGCAAGGATTTGATGCCCCGAATTTTTCCGAAGTGGAAGGGGTTCGCAGGTTGATTGGCGGGGGGCAGACCGCGGTCTGGCAACTACGGAAAGGAGCGGAGGTTCGGCGAAGCGGAAACAAGTTGTTCTGCCTCAACAAAATGGGTCTCATTGCTAAAGGCAGGTTGCGGTGATACTTTAACCCTTCGAAATGGCGAATCCCCGCAACAACAAGAAGCCGCCAAAATTGCCGCGGCCACCGATGCGTCGAACGGATCCCTCCAAAGGGGAGGGGCCGAACTGGCGCGGCGTGGTTCTCTTTCTGGGCATGGCTGCGCTTCTTCTGATGGCTTTTTATGCTCACCAGTCCCAGACGGCGGCTTCCACGCGGGAACTGACCTTTGCTGAGTTTGAAAACTACCTCAAGGCAGGTCGGGTCAAGGAGGTTACGCTGAATGTCGAGCCCTCCGCCAACGTACGTTGGTTATCCGGCAAATTCGATCCCCCCGAAGGCCTGCGCAAAAGCGTCCGGACCGATTCCCAAGGGCTAACCGGTTTCAAAGTGACCGTGGATCTTGAGTTCAAGCGGGATCTGGAGCAGGTGCTCGCCGCCAACGGCTTCCCCAACGTCAGCCAAAAGGTCATCGACAACTCGATGTGGCAGGCTTTGGCCGGAACGTTGCCCTTCGTGCTTTTCATCCTGATCATGTATTTCTTCTTCCGGCAGCAGATCCGCATGGCCGGCAAATCCGCCTTTAGCTTTGGCAAGAGCAAGGCCCGCATCCTGTCCAAAGATAAAAACAAGGTCACTTTTGCCGATGTGGCGGGAATCGAGGAGGCCAAGGACGAGGTCAGTGAAATCGTGGAGTTCCTGCGCGATCCCAAAAAGTTTCAGAAACTGGGGGGACGGATCCCCAAAGGGATTTTGATGGTGGGGCCGCCGGGGACCGGCAAGACCCTGCTTGCCAAAGCGATCGCGGGCGAGGCGGATGTTCCCTTCTACGGGATCAGCGGTTCGGACTTTGTGGAGATGTTCGTCGGCGTGGGCGCCTCCCGGGTGCGCGACATGTTTGAGCAGGGCAAGAAAACCGCCCCGTGTCTGATCTTCATCGATGAGATCGACGCGGTGGGTCGGAGTCGCGGCCACGGCTTGGGCGGCGGGCACGACGAGCGGGAGCAGACGCTCAACGCCCTCCTGGTGGAGATGGACGGCATCGATACGGCCGAAGGGGTGATCATCATTGCGGCGACGAACCGCAAGGATGTGCTGGATCCGGCGCTGCTCCGGCCCGGACGTTTTGACCGCGAGGTACACATCAACCTGCCCGACGTGAAGGGGCGGGAGGAAATCCTGAAAGTTCATGCCAAGAAGGTGAAAGCGGCACCGGAGGTTTGCTGGTCGACGCTGGCGCGGAGCACGCCGGGTTTCTCCGGGGCGGAACTGGCCAATGTGATCAACGAGGCGGCCCTGCTGGCGGCCCGCCGGGACGCCGAGGCCATCACCCAGAAGGATCTGGAAGAGGCGAGGGATAAGGTTCGCTACGGGCGGGAACGCCGGAGCCTGGCGATGAGCGACGAGCAGAAGAAGCTGACCGCCTACCATGAAGCCGGCCACGCGCTTCTCAATATCGTGCTCGAACACACCGACCCTTTACACAAGGTCTCCATCATCCCGCGGGGGCCAGCCCTGGGTGTCACGATGATGTTGCCGACGGAAGACCGGTACGGGTACGGCAAGCGCAAGGTGACGGATGATCTCTGCGTGGCGATGGGCGGCCGGGTGGCCGAGGAGATGTTTCTGGGGGATATTTCCAGCGGGGCGAGCGGGGATATCAAGATGGCCACGTGGTATGCGAAGAAGATGGTTTGCGAGTGGGGAATGAGCGGGCGGATGGGCATGGTGGAGTACGGGGATCATGAGGATTACGTCTTTTTGGGGCGGGAGATCGGTCGTTCGCGGGGCTACAGTGAGGCCACGGCCCGGGAAATCGACGAGGAGGTTCATCAGATCGTCAACACCGCCTACGAGCGGGCCAAGAAGATTCTAGGTGAGAACCGCGAGAAGGTGGAAAAGATCGCCGCTGCCCTCCTCGAGTATGAAACCCTCGACGGCAGTCAGGTGGAGGAGATCGTGAAGCATGGCCGGATTCTGAATCCGCCGCCGAAAGGCCTCTCCGCGCCCAGCGCCCCGACCCCGAGCGAGCCGCTTCCCGTGAA
>RGTE01000016.1 GCA_010025475.1 Verrucomicrobiota bacterium | reverse complement strand
GAAAATTACTCCATGATCCGGACGGAAACAGAAGGCCAGTTCGGCGGTCTGGGAATTTCCGTCGGGATGGTCGACAACCAGTTGACGGTGAATGTTCCGATTCAGGGGGGGCCGGCCTTTCGCGCCGGACTTATGCCAGGGGACCGGATCATGAAGATCGACGGGCAGGGAACCCAGAAACTCACCCTGGCCGAGGCCATCCGCAAGTTGCGCGGACGACCCGGGGCGCCTGTTTCCCTGACCTTGTACCGTCCTTCCGAGACCCGCACCTTGGAGGTGCCGTTGGTGCGGGAAATGATCCAGGTTCCGACCCTGGCGGATGTCGGTCTTTTGCCGGCCATCCAAACCGGCGGGGAGAAAATCGGATATCTGCGGATCACCCAGTTTGGAGAGAAGACGGCCGCCGAATTCGACCAGGCGATTGACCGCTTGGAAAAGGAGGGCGCGTCCGGTCTGGTGGTGGACCTTCGGGACAATCCCGGGGGACTCGTCGATGCCGCGGTGGATCTGGTCAGCCGGTTTGTGAACCCGGGCACGCTGGTGGTGGCCACAGAAGGAAGGAAGGGGGCCACAGGCAGGCTTGAGTACCTCGCCAAGCCGGCCACCCGAAGGGTGCGCTGGCCCACTGTTGTCCTGGTGAATGGCAACACTGCCAGCGCGGCGGAAATCGTGTCCGGCGCCCTGCAGGACTTGGGAAAAGCGGTGGTGGTGGGGGAGTTGACCTTCGGCAAGGGATCGGTGCAGACCGTGCAACCGGTGGATCCCTCCATGGCACCCGCAGTGGCGGTCCGGCTGACCACCGCGCATTACACCACTCCCTCGCGGCGCAAGATCCACGGGGTGGGCATTGAGCCCGATGTCACCGCGCGGATGACGGCGGCGGAGGAGAAGGCGCTTTATGAAAGCCGTAGCCCTGGGCTACGAAGGGAGGGGCAGACCAAGACGGTGGTGGTCGATGAGCCGCTGAACCGGGGGGTCGATATTTTGCGGGGCTGGAAGGTGGTGGCGCGCCGCACGGCGGCCGCCCGCTGACCGTGCGGGCGCTCGGCATCGAAACCTCCTGCGACGAAACCGCGGTGGCGGTGGTCGAGGCGGATGCCGCCGGCCTTCGGTTGATCCGACAAAGGTTGGCGACCCGGCCGGAGGAAAGTACGGCGCTGGGGGGAATCGTGCCGGAGCTGACGGTCCGCCAGCATCTGGAGCTGTTGCCGAAGCTAACCCGGGAAACGTTGGAAGCCGGAGGGAATCTTAACGCGGTTGGAGCCACGGCGGGACCGGGCTTGGCACCAGCCCTTCTGGTGGGTCTGGCGTTTGGAAAATCCCTGGCTTGGGCCCGGCAGTCCTCCTTTCATGCCATCAACCACCTGGAAGGGCATATTTTCAGCCCGTTTGTTTCCCGTGGGAAGTGGCCGGAGTATCCGCATCTGGCTTTGATCGCCAGCGGCGGGCACACCCTGCTGGTCGATGCACCGGATTCCTCGAGACGGAAGGTCGTGGGCAGCACCCGGGACGACGCGGCAGGAGAGGCTTTCGACAAGCTGGCGAGGATGGTGGGACTGGGTTACCCAGGCGGGCCGGAAATTGAAAGAGAGGCGGCTCAGGGAGAAGTGGGTAAAATCCACCTACCCCGTCCCATGAAGGGATCGGAAGAAGGGGATTTCAGTTTCAGCGGGCTTAAGAACGCGGCGCGGCTTCTCCTGGAAAAGCAGCCCGAGATGGCCCGACCGGGAGCTCTTCGATCTTATTTTTGTGCCGAGGCTCAGGCAGCCATTGCCGAATGTCTGGCGGACCGTTGCCGGCTGGCCCTGAAAAGAACCCAAAGGAAGGTGCTGACCGTGAGTGGCGGCGTCAGTGGCAACCGAGTGGTGGCGAGAGCCCTGGAAGAGGCCGCGCGATCGGAAGGAGCCACGCTTTTGAGCCCGGCATCCGGATGGAATACGGACAACGCCGGGATGATTGCGGCGGTCACGGCCCGGCGCCATCTCGACGGGGCAGATTCTGACTGGGGAACCGATGCCGATCCGCGATGGTCGGTGGCCTCAGACCAAAACGGAGCGTAGCCAGCCAGGAATTTCCCAATCCCTCGCTTCAGCCGGCATTTTTGCGACGGGAAGTTTTGACCATTCCTCCAAAATTCCAGGGTTGGTACGGACGGCGTCATCTTCCGGAGCCCCATGGAAGTTCATGATCACTCCGGGAATGGGAAGGCCCGCATTCCGGATCGAATCCACCGTGAGCAGGGTGTGGTTCAAGGTGCCCAGGGTGGCTCGGCAGACCACCAGCACAGGCAACCCCAGTTCCCGGGCCCATTCCCGCACGGAGTGAGTGGAATCCATGGGAACCCTCCAACCGCCCACGCCTTCGACGAGAAGAGGACCCGGATGGGAAGAGGTCATGTCTTTCCAATGGGACCGGAGGAGATCCCAAGGGAAGGGGCGATTTTCCAGTAGGCCGGCGGCGTAAGGTGCCAGGGGTGTGGCAAAATGGACCGGGTTGATCTTAGAAACCGGCAGGGCTCCATCCATGGCCTCCGAAAGCTGCTTAGCATCCGAACGGTCGCCACTGGCGACGGGTTTCAGGGCGATCGCCGGGATCCCTTGTTTCCTCAGGGTGCGGGTGAGCAAGGCGGTGAGATAGGTTTTGCCCACCCCGGTATCGGTGCCGGTGATGAAGATACCTTTCATTTGGGCAACTCCTTCGCGATTGCCTTTTGCAGGGCGGTCACCATCTGTTCCAGTTCCTCGGCCTTGGTGGAGTAAGGGGGCATGAGGACGAGGACATCCCCGATTGGGCGGGTCAGCAGGCCGAAATTCCGGGCGGCCTGGCAGATGCGGGCACCCCGTCTCTCCGGAGCCGGAAAAGGTTTTCGGCTGGAACGGTCCGCGACAACTTCCACGGCGAGGATAGTCCCCTCCTGACGGATATCTCCCACCTTCGGGTGTTGCCAAAAAGTCTGGGAAAGTTCCCGCAGGTTTCGTTGCAGGGTTTCGTGTCGTCTTTTCTCCTCCGGGTCCTGCAGGAGCTTGAGACTGGCCCGAGCCACAGCACAACCCAGGGCATTGGCCGTGTAGCTGTGGCCGTGAAAAAAGGTGTTCTCGGTGGGGCCGTCAAAAGCCTGAAAAATTTCCTCGGTGGCCAGCGTGGCGGCAAGCGGCAGATAACCGCCGGATAGGCCTTTGGCCAAGGCGACAACGTCCGCCGACACCCCCTCGGCGTGAGCCGACAGGGCCGGCCCGGTCCGGCCGAAGGCGGTCAGAACCTCATCCAGGAGCACCCTGGCGCCGGCCTTGCGGGCCGCATCACTGGTTCGCCTGGCATAGCCTTTCGGATGCATGACCATGCCCGCGGCGCCCTGGACCCGGGGCTCCAGCACCCAGGCGGCAAGACGATCTCCGGCCTTGGCGATTTCCTCCTCAGCCTGGGTGGCGCATTCGAAGCCACACTCCCGATAGGAACGTGCGTCCGCGGTCTCCGGCTTGGCGCGGTTAAAACGACAGCGGTAACAAAAAGGGGTCATGACCCGGCGGGAAGGGAAAAGGAGGGACTGATAATGGCGATGGAATAGGTCGCTTTGGCCCAAGCTCATGGCTCCCACGGTGTCCCCGTGGTAGGCGCCTTCAGGTGAAATAAAATGGGTCCGTTGGGGTTGGCCGGTCTGCGCGAAGGACTGAACAATCATCTTGAGGCCGGCTTCCATGGCTGTGGATCCGTCATCGGAAAAAAAGACCCGACTCAGCGGTGGGGAATTCTGGCCGCCCTGAACATAAGCGATCAGTTCCTCGGCCAACCGAGCCGCCGGCTCATGGGTTAGCCCCAAGAAGGAGGAGTGGGCGATTTTTCCCAACTGGGTGCGGATTGCCTCATCCAGCCCGGGGTGGCGGTGTCCATGCAGGTTGGTCCAGATGGAGGAGTTGCCGTCGAGGTATCGTTTGCCTTGCGCGTCAATCAACCAGGAGCCTTCTCCGGCCACGATGCTGACGGGATGGAAAGCGGGATCCATCCACACCGAGTTCGGGGTGAAGGGATGCCACAGGTGTTTCCGGTCAAGCCGGACCGTCTCTTCCGCGCTCACACCGAAGGCAGTTCAGCCAATGCTACGATCAACTTTCGGATGTCCTCCTCGGAATGCCGTGCGGAGAGGCTGAGACGCAGGCGCGCGCTTCCTTCCGGAACGGTGGGGGGACGGATCGCGGCGATCTCGATCCCTCTGGCACGCAGGAAATCCCGCGCCTGGATGACCGCAGCGTTGGATTTCAAAACCCGGGGCTGGATGGGGCCGGATTGGAACGAAGGAAGGGCGGTTGAAAAGAGCCGGATGTTTTGCCCAAGCCGTTCCCGCAGGCGATCCCCCTCGCTGGACCGAACCAGGCGGAGTGCCTCGGACGCCGCCGCCATCGCGGCCGGAGCCGGTGCGGTGCTGAAAAGAAACGTCCGCGCCTCGTTGAGAAAATGATCGATGACGGAAGCCGAGGCTGCGACAAACCCCCCGGAGGATCCAAGGGCTTTGCCCAAGGTGCCCATCTGAACGTCCACCTGTCCGGCCAAGCCTTGCTCCGCCGCCCAGCCGGCTCCTTGGGAGCCGGTGATACCGTTGGCGTGGGCTTCGTCGAGGAGGAGCCAGGCGCCAAAGCGGTTCTTAAGGTCAATGAGGCGGGATAGTTCCACCCAGTCGCCGTCCATCGAGTGAAGGGATTCGGCCACGATGAGGACCCTGCCTTCCGGGTTTAGTTTTTGGTTGGAGGTGAGGGCCTCTTCGAGGCTGTTTGGATCGTTCCTCGCAAAAAGCCGGAGGCGTGCCTGGGAAAGGCGGGCTCCGTCAAAAAGGCAGGCGTGGGCGTTTCGTTCCAAAAGAACCGTGTCCTTGGTTCCGACAAGCGAGGGGATGATTCCCAACGGGGTTTGGTAACCCGAGGCAAAAACCAAGGCGGCTTCGGTGCCTTTCCAGTCCGCCAAACTCTTCTCCAGGGACTGGTGTTCGGGGCAGGGGCCGCCCAGATGGCGGGCAGCCCGGGCGCCGGAGCCGGATTTTCGGATTGCCCCGATGGCGGCCTCGGCAACCCGGGGATGACGTGAAAGATCCAGATAGTCGTTATCGGTGAAGGAAAGTGAAGCGAGGGTGGCAGGGAGGGATCGTTGTCTCCCTTGGGAGGTCCGGATCTGTTTCTTTTCTTGGGAGTGTGCGGTCAACGAGGCCGACATCGTGACTATCGTGCCGACAGGATCGGGGAAGGACGAGGGGGAAATCCTAGACTTTTTCAGGCCGATGGAGACGGCCAGCCACGCTCACCACTTCAGCGGGCTCGGTGGATTGCACGATGGCAGCAAACGGGTCAGCGGAGGAATCGGTCCTCCAGCCGACCCAGTCGGCCTCGGCGCCCGGTTGCAGTACCCCCAACCTGCCTTCGTGCCCAAGGGCTTTGGCGGGGAGGGTGGTAAGCATCGACCAGATTTCCCCGGGGGAGATCCCGGGGTGGTTTTGGAGGAAAACGCGGGCCTCCATACGGAGATCCAAGTTGCGGTTGTCGGAGCTGGCGGGGCTGTCGGTTCCAAGAATCACGGGGACGTTGTTTCGACGGAAATTCTCCAAGGGGAATTGCTCCCGGCCAAACCAGGCGTGGGAGGTGGGGCAGTGGACAATCCAGCAGTCCCGGGCTGAGAGCTTTTTCCAATCGGCGTCGTCGAACTGGTTCCCGTGGGCAATCAAGGATCCGGCCGGGAGGCTCTCGAATCGTTCCTCCAGCAGTCCAGGCACCCAGGATTTGGGCAAGAGTGCCCGCATGGCGCCACCCCCATTGCGAAAAAGTTCCTGCTCTTCCAAAGATTCCGCCCAATGGGTGGTGAGAGGGACACGAAGTTCCGCCGCGATCCGACTGCATTCCCGGTAGAGTGCAGAGGAGGCAGAGTAGGGGGCGTGTGGCGAAATGGCGGCTTTCCAATCCGCCCCGGGATGACGGGAAAGCCAGGCGGCGAGACGTTCCATTTTTCGGGCCGTTTCGGGATCCCCGTGTAGATCCATGAATTCCAGGGCCCACCAGACACGGGGCAAGGTTCCGGCCAGGCCGGCAAGGGAAGCCGGATCAGAAAGAATGGTCAGGATGGTGGTGGTGCCGGTTTCGGCGGCGCGCCGGGAGGTTTCGATGATGGAAGCGGTGCGGGCGGTGGCATGAAGTCCGGGAAGGAGGGAAAGGATCCTGCGCAGCCATTCGGCAAACGGCAGGGCGGGCGGGATCCTGCCGTGAAGGGGGGAAAGTTCGAGATGGGCGTGGAGGTTGAGAAAGCCGGGGGCGAGGGTAACACCGGGAAGTTCAAGAATCTCCTCCCCCGGTTCCGGGCGGAGATCGGTGCCCACATCCCGGATGACCCGCCCGGAGACGCGAAACCGACCGGGACGAAGGACACGATCCGGCGCCTGGAGCAGGGCGTCGGCAAGAATCAGCATCGGTTCAGCGGCGGGTTTCGCCAGCTTTGGACTTGGCGAGAAGTTCGTCCAAGGCGGGTTTGAGAGGTTTGCGGATTTCCGGGTCCATCCGGTCAATGAAGAGGACTCCCTGGAGATGATCCACCTCGTGTTGGATGGCCCGGGCGAGGAGTCCGCCCGCGGCCAGAGTCATCTTCTTTCCCTCCAAATCGAGATAATCCATCTGGATGCGGAGGCTGCGACGAACCGCGCCGCTCAAGCCGGGGAAACTAAGGCAGCCCTCGTCCGCGTCCTCGCGCTTGCGGGTGAGGGTGAGGACAGGGTTACAAAAGAACAGGGGCATGTGTTTTTGCCATTCCACCGGCTGGCCTCCGATCTCCAAGGAGGAGGGGCGTTTTTCGACCTTACGGAGGTCGATCACGGCCAGTTGCAGGGAAATCCCGACCTGCGGTGCGGCCAGACCCACCCCCTCAGCCTCATGCATGGTGGCCTCCAAGGCGGTGGCCAGTTCGTGCAGCTTGGGGTCGGGCGGACGGACCGCGACAGCGGGTTGGCGGAGAACCGGGTCCCCGTAAAGCCGGATGGGGAGGACGGGGGCTTTTTTCAGGGGCCGGGGTTGGCGTTGCCGATCTTGGAGGTGCGGACGGAGATGGGCACGCCGGCGTCCTCACACGCGTCAAAGAATTTGAAGAAAACGGAAATGGGGGTGGTTTCGTCAAAGTTCAGGATCACATTCTTCACGCCGCGCTCCTTGAGGGCCTTGGCGAGATCCGCCCGGAAGTTGTCCGACTTGGGGTCGAGGTTCAGGGGTTGGTCCCCGAGATAAATGGGGAACTTATCCGTGTCGTAAATCTTGGCGTATTCTTCCGCCTTGGAGGATTTCATGGTGAGTTCAGGCGGTGTCTTGGCGTCCTCGACCTTCTCATTCCCCTTTTCCGACTTGGGCGGGGTCACATCCACATTGGCGACCTTCTTTTTAAAGGAGGTGGTCACGATGAAAAAGATCAGGAGCATGCAAAGAATGTCGATCAACGGAATGACGTTGATCTCCACGCGGCGGCGGCGGACGGGGTGGAATCTCATCGCGGGCGAACCCGGACGGGGGTCAGGCGGGTACTTCCTCCGTGTAGAGCTTTTTCAGGAGCAGCATGGAGAGATCTTCCAGCTCCACCGCCAGAACCTCGACCTTTTTGCTGAAAAAAGTGAAGGGGAAGAGCATGACGATGGCGGTTCCGATCCCGAGCACGGTGGTGTGAAGGGCCTCAGCGATACCGGCGGAGATTTTTTCCGGGTCGGCATTCGCGGCACCGACGGCGGCGAAGATGGTGATCAGGCCGGAGACCGTGCCAACGAGACCCAGGAGCGGCGAGGCTCCGACGAAAATCTCCAAATAGACAATGCCCCGTTCCAGCCGGGCCACTTCGGTGCGGGCGGCGGTCTCCAGCACCTCGACGTTTTCGGAGCGGGGGAGGGAGGAGTGCTCGATGCAACTGTTGACGAGGCGGGCGAGGGCGGAATCGTTCCGGACGCACAACCGGGTGAGAGTTTCCGTGTTGCCGCCCGGGCGGAGCGCGCGGATGGCGTCGATGATGTCCTTGGGGGTGACGCGATCCCGGCGCAAGCGGAGGAAAATCAGGGTACTCAGGAAGATTCCCGTGGTGAGGGCGGTGATGAGGGGGAACAGGATGAGGATGAGGACGAAGGGAGAAACGTTGAGTTTGAGAAAGTGTTCGAGGAAAGGGAGCGTGTTCATAGACCAAAAAGTAGGGAAAGAAGGGGGATTGGCGAGTCCGGATCGGAATCAATAAATGCGGAAGGCCAACTGCCAAGGGAACCCATTGGGTTTTTCCTTCAAGAGATCGGCGGGGAAGGGGCCGATGAGGTTGCTGGACTGCTGGATGGAGTCAGCGCTGATGACGGAAAGGATGGAGTTGGGGTTGCCTTGGACGACGTCAAGGTCCGAGATGGTGCCGTCCGCATTCACGTGGAAACGGATCACGACCCGATCCACGCCAATCTGAGCCATGGTTTGCTGAACCTTGAGGTTCCAGCGGGAGCCGATCGCCAGGTAGAGCTTGTGTTGATACCGACCAAGGGCGGTCGCCATGGAGGCAAAGGAGGCGTCTTGGCCCATCTGGGCGCCGCCGGCGACGGCGGAACGATCACGGAAAATATCGGGGGGCGGTGCAAGCGCAGAGGAGGAGTCCGAGGCATCCGCGGCTGCCTGGGCGGCGGAAGGGGTGGGGGGAGTGGAATCCTCGGTCTGGTCCGGTTTGGCATCCGGAGGTGTGTCGGTGGAGGTTTTTTGGATTGGGGTGCCGGGTCCGGGGATCGGCTTCACCAGGTCCTGAGGCTTGGGCAGGGCTGGAGACGGGGCAGGTTTGGGTTTGGGCGCGGGCGCGGGAGCGGCGGGACTGAGGCGCGCGGCGGCAGCGGGGGGCGGAGAGGCCTTGTTGGGTGAAAACTGGCTGTTGCGCATGGTCAGGGAGTCGTCCTTTTTTCCCTCCTGACCGCCGAGGGTGGGATCCGTGCCGGAGATCACCTTGCTGGCGGCGGCGGTATTGCGGTCGCTTTGGAGCGCGGTGCGGGGATCAACATCCTTGGATTCCTGCAGGCCCGAGGCGTCCACAAAGCGGTTTTCCGGCGGCGGAACCGGAGGAGCCTGGGGCGGGAGCCGCTTCAGGGAAGTGATTTGGCGGACCTGGGGTACGTCCGTTCGTTTCGTCAGGCGGGTAATGGCCTCGGTGGAGGTCCAGAAAAAGGCGATCAGGAGGAAGTAGAGAATCGTGAGGGCGGTGGCGATGAGCATGTCCCGCCGCTCGCGGGCTTCCTCGCCCGAATACGGCATCGCCATCGTCATAGAGAGAAACCTAGGAAGCCGTTAGGAAGCCGACAAGGCCGGCTCAGGGGCTGGTTTGCGGGAGAGCAACCGATCCAGGGTCACATAGAAAACGGGAACCAAATAAAGGGTGAGGAAGGTGGAGGAAAGCATGCCTCCGACCACGGCCACGCCGAGCGGGCGTCGGCTTTCCGCGCCGGCTCCCAGACCCAGGGCGATCGGAAGAATGCCAATCACCGTGGAAAGAGCGGTCATCAGGATGGGTCGGAGGCGGATCCGACCGGATTCGCGCATGGCCTCCTCGGCGGAGAGGCCCTGGGCCTTGCGCTGATTGGCAAACTCAACGAGAAGGATGGAGTTCTTGGTCACCAAACCAAGGAGCAGGACGAGGCCAATCAGGCTGTAAAGGTTGAGATTCATGGAAGGGATTTCCGGCATGAGCCCAAAAAGAAAGGCCAGCGGTCCGGGGAGGGCGCCCGGCGGGGCGTACTGGGGAATGATGGCCATCATGTTGACGAATCCGAGGAGATAGAGAAGGAAGAGGGCCCCGATAGCGGCGAGTGGCACCGCCACCATGATGGTGATGGGATGGCTGAGGCTTTCAAACTGGGCGGCCAGAGCCATGTAGACAATCAGAAGGGCCAGCACGACGATCTGCCATGCCTCACCCCGGCCGGAGCGGAGCTCCCTGGCCTCGCCATCGAACTCCATCGTCACGCCGGGTGGGAGGACGCGCGCCCCGATATCCGCCGTCTTCTCGATGGCCTGGCCCAGGGTGACTCCCTGCGGTTGGCCGCTGACGGTGACACTGCGTTGGCGCATGAAGTGGGAGATGGCGTTCACGGAGCCTTTTTCCCCGGCCCGGACAAGATCGCGAATGGGGACGAGTTCGCCGCTGCGGGCGCGGACGTAAAGGGTGTTCAGCTCATCGGGAACCAGTCGATCCGTCCGGCGGAGCTGGGCGATCACGTCGTACTGTTTGCCCTCAAAGTTGAACTGCGAGATATCGAGTCCGCCGAGCAGGATCTGGAGGGCCTCGGAGATGTCGCGGACGGAGATGCCGAGATTGGCGGCGCGGGCGCGGTCGATATCGAGGTTGAGCTGGGGCTTTTCGAAATTGAGGCTGACCCGGGGTTGGCTGATGAAGCCCTCCTTGTCGATCTCATCGCGGAGGTTGCGGGCAGTCCTTTCCAACAGACCAAGATCAGGTCCTTGCAACACGACCTGGAAGGTTTCCCCGAAACCCCGACCGATGGCTTTGGGGAGGAACGGAATGACCACCGCGCCGCGGATCTCCGTGATCATCCGGGTGAACATGGAGCCGCGGGCCCCGGGTCGGGCCAGTTGTTGGGCCGTACGGTCCCGGTCCGATTTGAGGCGGATAAACATGATGCCTTGGTTGGCTTGGCCGGGGGCACCGCGGGCGAGGGCGACGGCGGAAAAAAAGACGCGGGTTTCGGGATAGTCCGCGGCGATTTTTTCCGCCTGACGAACATACTGGTCGGTGGATTCACTGGTGGATCCCTCCGGGGTGATGATGACCGCCACGACCACTCCCTTGTCCTCCTCGGGGAGGAACTCCTGGGGAATGAGCCGGTAAAGGAGGATGGTGAAGCCAAGAATGATCGCACCGATCCCAAGCCAGATCGCCCGGTGGCGCAGGGCGGCATCCAGACTGCGGGCGTAGAACCGGTACACGCGGTCCAGACCGGCCTCAAACCAACGGGCGTAGGCGGGGACATGCGTGGATGCGAGAGGGCGGAGAAAATGGGCACCCAGGGCGGGGCTGAGGGTGAGCGCGACAAAAGCGGAGATGGCAACCGCCCCGGCCAGGGTAACGGCGAATTCACGGAAGAGAATGCCGGTGGTGCCGCTCTGGAAGGCGATGGGGAGAAAAACGACAACCAGACTGGCGGTAATGGCGAGAACGGCCCCGGTGATCTCCTTCATGGCGAGAAGGCTGGCTTCCTTCGGGGCCATGCCTTCCTCCATGTGGCGGACAATGTTTTCCAGAACGACGATGGCGTCGTCGACCACGATGCCGATGGCGAGCACGAGGGCCAGGAGGGTGAGGATGTTGACGCTGTAACCAAGGAGGTAGAGCAGGGCGAAGGTGCCGAGAATGGAGATCGGAATGGCGGCGGAAGGAATGATGGTGGCGCGCACGTTCCGGAGAAAAAAGAAGATGAGGATGACGACGAGCACGGAGGAGATCCCGATGGTTTCGGCGACCTCGCGGATGGCGGACTCAACATAGAGGGAGGAGTCGTAGGGAAAATCGAGGTTCACGTCGGGTGGGAGAAGGGGGCGGATGCGGTCGATTTCCGCGCGGACCTTGCGGGCAACATCGATGGCGTTCGCGTCAGATTGTTTGACCACGCCGAGACCCACGGCGGGTTTTCCGTTAAAGCGGGCCACGGTGTCCTCCACCTCGGGCCCAATCTCGACGCTCGCCACCTCCCGCAGATGGACAGGAGAACCTTCGATCTCGCGAACCACCAGATCGGCGTACTGCTCCGGTTTGTCCATGCGGCCGCGGGCGACAATGCTGAGGGAGCGGGTTTCGCCCTGAATCTGGCCGGAGGGGAGCTCGACATTCTCCCGTTGGAGCAGGGCGCGGATGTCGGCGGCGGTGATCATGCGGGCGGCCATGCGTTCCGAATCGAGCCAGATGCGCATGGAGGGTCGTTTTTGTCCGCCGAAGTTGATGCCGCCGACCCCGGGAAGCACTTGGAGGCGGTCACGGATCTGCCGTTCGGCCAGATTGGAGAGTTCGAGGGTTGAGCGGCTTTCGCTGAAGAGGGCGATCCACATGACCTCCTGGGCATCGGCATCCTGTTTCGCCACAATGGGCTCCTTGATGTCGTCAGGGAGCTTGTCGCGGACGCGGCTGATGCGGTCGCGGATGTCCTGAGCGCCGACGTCAACGTTGTGGTTCAGCTCGAACTCGACGGTGATATGCTGACCTGTTCGCGCGATTCGCTGCGGAGAATCTTGATGCCGGGGATATTGTTGATTTCCTGCTCCAAGGGTTCGGTGACATCGGCTTCGACCAGCTCCGCGTTGGCTCCGGGGTAGATCGTCGTGACCGAGACGATGGGCGGGTCGATGTCGGGAAGCTCGCGGACCGGCAGGCGGGAGAGCGCGACCACCCCGATCAGGGCGAGGCCCAGATTGAACATTAGGGCCGCGATGGGGCGCCGGATGCAGAATTCGGGAAGGTTCACTTGGAGGCGGGCTGGGGCATGAGCTTCCGCCCCGGCGAAAGGCGGAGGTTGCCGGAGCGGGCGACCAGGTCGCCGGCCTTTAGCCCGCTGAGAATCTCGACTCGGCCAGGGATGCGGAGGCCGGTTTCGACGGGAACGAGTTCCGCCACGCCGCCGGCATCACGATAGACGGCAAAGCCGCCGGTTTGCGGGAAGAGGCAGTCCTCGGGGATGGTCAGGGCGGAGTCCTTGGTGCCGACGGAAAGATTGACGTTGGCGAACATGCCGGGCTTCAGGCGGTGGTCCGCGTTGGGAACGTACGCGCGCACCTGCACCGTCCGGGTGGCCGTGTCGACCTTGGGTTCCACCAGATAAATTTCCCCGGAGAACTTCTCCTCGCCATAGGCAGCCACCATGATGTTGAGGGTGAGACCGGGCTTCACGCGGGCGCTGTAACGTTCCGGCACGCTAAAATCGAGCTTCATCCGGTCGAGGGCGTAGACGCTGACGAGGATGGTTTGGGAGCTGACGTACTGGCCGACGCTGACGTTGCGGCGGCCGAGGGTGCCGTCGAACGGGGCGGTCAGAGTGTATTCGGTGAGACGTTTGCGGGCCATATTCAAGGCCGCTTGGGAACGCATGTAAGTGGCGTGGGTCTGATCGTGTTCCTGTTTTGAAATCGTGCCGTCGGCGAGGAGCATGTCCGCCCGCTGGAGGGTATCCTGGGCAAGTCGGAAATCGGCTTCCGCTTCGGCTACGGCGGCCTGTTGTTTGGATTCATCGATCTGGAGAATGAGGTCGCCCTTTTTCACCACCTCGCCCTCGGTCATCCGGATGGAGGTGACCTCCCCATCGACCTCGGGTTTCAGGTCGACGGCTTCCTCGGCCTCCAAGGTTCCCGTGGCGCGAAGGGTTTCCAGCAGGGGCCCGACTTCCACCGCCACCAGTTCCACCGGGACAGGTGCGTCCTTGGGCGGGCCGCCGCCTTTTTTGCAGGCAGCCAAAGGCAGAAGAAAAAGGAAGATCCAAAAATGCTTCATTTTATGAATGTTTAAGGATGTTAAGTATCTATCCTGCCTGGTCAAGCAGGCAGGGCGTTGCGCAGAGCGGTGATCAGGTCAGGTATTCCTTGGCCGGTTTTGGCGGAAATCGCCAGAACCGGCTTACGGGCGGCTTGGCGAAGGCTGGTGAGATGTTCGGCGGCTTCAGGCAGGTCGGCCTTGTTGGCGGCCACGAGAAAAGGGCGCCGGGCCAGGGTGGGGTCGTATTCGCGGAGTTCCTTGCGGAGGAGCCGGTAATCCTCGGCCGGGTTTCTTCCCTCGGTTCCGGCGGCATCGATGACAAAAAGCAGTGCCGCACAGCGCTCGATATGGCGGAGAAAGTCGTGGCCGAGCCCCTTGCCGGCGTGGGCTCCCTCGACAAGTCCGGGAATGTCGGCCACGGTGAAGCGGTTTTCTTCGGCGGAACCGACCACGCCGATGGAGGGATGCAGGGTCGTGAAGGGGTAGGGGGCGATTTTGGGGCGAGCGGCGGAAAGTGCGGCCAGCAGGCTGGATTTCCCGGCATTCGGCAAACCGACCAGGCCGACTTGGGCGATCGATTTGAGGACCAGGATGAATTCCC
>RGTE01000150.1 GCA_010025475.1 Verrucomicrobiota bacterium | reverse complement strand
CGGTGCTTGCTGGTCAGATACTCCACCGCATCGCTGTCGGAAACCACGTAACCCCGGAAGCCGAATCGACCCCGCAGGATATCGATCATGAACTCCCGGCTGGCGGAGATCGGCACCCCGTCAAAATCGTTGTAGGAGCTCATCACCCCCTGCATCCCGCTGGCCCGGATCACCCTTTCCCATGGCCAGAGGTAGAGCGTTTCCATCTCCCGGGGCGCCACGTGGGGATCCGTCCGGGCCTGACCATCGCGGCCGCCTTTCGGGATGGAGTAGACCGCGAAATGTTTTCCGGTGGAGGCGACACCGTTCTTTTCCAGCGCGGTGGCTTGGGCTGAGCCCAACTCCCAGACGAGATACGGATCCTCGCTATAACATTCCACCACTCTTCCCCAACGGGGATCCCGGGCCAGATCGAGGACGGGAGAATAGATGTTGGAATAGCCGAGCGCTTTGGCCTCCTCCGCCGTCACCTCCCCGATTTTGGCGACCAGGTTCCGGTTCCAGGTCGCCCCGATGCCGAGCTGGGACGGAAAGCAGGTGGCACGGTAATGGGCCACGCCGCGGATACCCTCGTTGGTGAAGTCGACAGGGATGCCCAGGCGGGTCTCGCTCCAGAACCATTCCTGAATCTGATTGAGTGCCTTCGCGTGGTTGGAGGGCGGCCAAACCAGGTCGTTGATCTTTTCTACCTGGGTTTGAAAGTCCCGCTTCGCCTGCGGACCCAGTTCCGGGATGCCATTCAGCTGCTCGTCGATGTTGGCGATGCCGTCCTTCCAGATCTCCTTTTTCCAGGCCGGCGTGGGCAGTTTGTCTTTCAGCACCCGCCCGTAGCCGTAAAGCGTGGCCAACTGGCAGGTCTTTTCGTCCAAGGTCATCTGCCCAAGGAGGTCTTCCACCCTTTCTTCCACCGGTCGGGCCGGATCCTCGTAAGGATCCACCTTCCCGTTTTTGTTCAGATCTTTGGAAAAGCAGACCCAAGGCAAGGCCAGCATAACCGATAGAAGCCAGCGAGACATCCTCAAAGGATGGCATTTTTTTCTGCGGTTGTCGGCGATTTTTCGGGTATCTCCAAACGACTTTATGCAAACGGTTTCACGTACCCCACTGCCTTAGGCCCATACTCAACGGGTTTTTTTGCCCCGTAAAATCGGACGGCAAGGGCCTCCAAGGATTTTATTGCTGGTAATATAGGTTTGATTTGGGGGCCCCATCCGCATGGACTAATCAGATGAATTTGGCCGTTGCCTTGACGCTACTATTTCTTCTTCTTTTCGGGCCATGGATCGTTTTTGCGGCGGAGAGAACCCGAAACAAATGGCTGAAGCCCCTGGCCTACTTTTGCCTGTTCCTGGGGCCGGCTTTGGCTGCGCTGGGTATGGTCAACCTTTTCCTCAGTAAAAAGAGGGAGATCACCATGGCAGATGCCTCAGGCAGCTCCAAGGAGAGCAAAAAGATGGCCATCAATATCAAGGCTGAGCCCGCCAAGGAAAAAAGTATCGTCATGAATACCAGGACCGATACCAGCTATAGTTACGGGTTTCTCTCCACCAACCGGACGACCAACGTCGAAACGACTTTCAAAGAACTGGATCAACAACTCAAAAACGTGAACCCGGCCGCTTTCATGGAAGTGAAAAAGGCCGGCACGAGACCCATCATCCAAGACACCAATCCTCCGGCCACGCAAAAGTAGTTCTTAGCCCCGAAGACCTTTACCTTTGTCGCCTCCCCGCCATCAGAACGCCCCACAAAAAAGGTTTCAACTCACCTTTTTGCATGGAGCAAATAGTTATTTTTTGGCTGTTCGAAATACTAGTTCGTAGTAGGTAATTCCATGCAGCCTGCTCGCAATCTGTCCCTCCGGCGTGGTCACTGATCCATCAGGGTAATCGCTATCTGTCTGCAGACTTAAAGCGTAGACCTTATTTTTTTTCATTTTATTTGCGGGGATTGTAAAGGAGCAAACACCTGAGGAATCGTATTCTGCGGTATTGTACCATATAAATTGAGCCTCACCAGTTGCGGAGTCGTCCCTTATCTGCACCTGGACCCGGTTAATACTGCCCTTAGGTTGTGGTTCGACTACAAAAGGTGATCCGGTTTTAAGTAGCCGGCGGACAAGCAGCGTGTTGTCTTTGGCAGCATCTAGTTTCCCTTTTGTAAGGATAGTAAATGAGTTTCCCTCAAGATAGGGCATACATGGATTCAAAAGGTTACTGGGCAAGTCCAAGGAGATTGTTTGACCTGCCAATATTCCGCCGACGCATTGAATTTCATATTTACCACCAGGCATCAAAGACATGTGCTTGGCCTGATTGGCGCTATACCCAAAATACTGTTGCCAGTAGTTTACATTCCCGCCCCACGGACTACTAATTTTCCATCGAACGAATCCATAACTTTTTCGCGTCGGGGTTTTTAGAATAAGGGCGCTAAGGTAATTCGCTTGATTAAATCCGAGGGATATAAAGACGTAAAAATCGCGGATTGTTGGGCCTTTCGGACTGGTCTGTCGTAAACTGACAAATCGATAAGAGGAGATTTCTTTATAATTGGTAGTTTCGGCTTCAAGCTGACCTTGAATGTTGAGAAAGGCAAAAGAACAGGCAACCACGATGCCTAGTGCTTTTTTCCTTAAAAACATTCTTATTTTTTAAGTGGTTCGCTTTTTATTTTCAATTCTTGGTTTGCAATATTTTTATAGACTTATCCCTTTGGAGAAATTTCTTATTCATCCTAGCCAAGGTTTGCTGTCTGGATTCTTTTTTTAATGATTATTTTTTATCAGCTCCTTTGAGCTATTTGGCATTTTCACCACCTCAAACGCCCTTTCCAAAAGCAGTCCCGCATCATAAAGCTCCCTAGCAAAAACCCTCGCCCTGTCCTTGTCCAAATCACTTTCTTCCGCAATAATCACCCCCTGCTCGGACGCTTAGCTTAGCGGTAGAGCGCCTGCTTCACACGCAGGA
>RGTE01000149.1 GCA_010025475.1 Verrucomicrobiota bacterium | reverse complement strand
CCGGATTCTATGGAATGACAACCAATACGGCGTGATGGTGGCCCGCTCGATGGACTGGCCAGAAAGCACCGAGCCGGTCCTCTGGTTCCTACCCCGGGGCATGGAGCGGGATGGTTCCAAGTGCGGACCGGAAACGGTGGCGAAGGAAAACCCCCTCCGCTGGACTTCCAAATACGCCAGCCTGGCCGTCGGGATTTACGGGGTCGGCACGGTCGATGGGATCAATGAAAAAGGATTGGGTGGCCACCTCCTCTTTCTTGCCAAAACCGATTTCGGCCCGCGCGATCCAAAGAAAAAGGGCGTCTCTGCCATCCTTTGGCTGCAGTACGTCCTCGACCAGGCGGCCACCGTCAAGGAGGCGCTCGCCCTACTGAAAAGCGTCCAACCGGTGATGGTGAAAGCCCACGGGCACGACTCCACCATCCACCTCTCCCTTGAGGACAAAAGCGGGGACTCCGCCATCATCGAATACATCGGTGGAAAACCCAAAATCCATCAAGGACGACAGTTCACGATCATGACCAATGATCCACCCTACGACGACCAACTCGCCCTGCTGGCTAGAATGGATTTCAGCAAGCCGGGCCAGGACACCCCGGTCCCCGGCAATATCTCCGCACCGGACCGGTTCCAGCGGGCCGCGTACTTCTCAAAATTCTTTCCTGATCCCAAGAATATGCAGGAGGCGTTCGCCACGATCATGGCCGCGATCCGGGGTGTTTCGGTTCCGTTTGGCACACCCTACACCAAGATGGGCGACGGCTTCCCCGTCTATAACACCGAATACCGCACCGTAGCGGATCTGACCCACGGTATCTACGGATTCGAACTCACCACGACGCCCAACTTCTTTTGGGTGGAGTTCTCCGACTTCAAACCGGAAAAGGGCCAGCCGGCACTTTCCCTCACCCCCGGCGCCATCGATCTGGCCGGCGATGTTTCCGTTCACTTCAAGCCTGCCATCCCTCCCTTTTGATCCATGGACGAGGCCATCGATTTGGCGGCGTCGCCGAATTCGAATTTCTGGGTGTGCCTCTCATGGAATTCAAACACCGGAAACACCTCAACCCGGAACCGGTAGCGCACCTGTTGAGGTGCGGCGATCCCCTGCGCCAACCGTCGGGCTGTCGTCAAAAAATCGACCTCACGCACCGTCACTAAAAATCCCATCACCTCCACCGGCTGGGTCAGACGCCCCTCCAGACGGATTTTGGAAAAGTCGGTTTTGGCCACCCAACACCGCCCACTTGTCTTGGCGATCACCTCATCGCGTCCGCCCAAAGCCTTTGCCCCTTCCCTTGGCGTGAAAGCCAACCGATAGCAAGGCTCTCCCTGGGAATCGTCCTCCGCCTCCAATCTCCAATCGAAAAGCTGAAGACGGTCCAGGATGGAACTGTCCTCGTTGGGCTTTTTTTTGTGCATTTCGGGCGAAATTCTCTCGGTCTCCTTGCCACCGGGAGATGGCGCGGCGGAAGCCGCCATTCGATGGATTCTAACTTCTCGTTCCTCCACCATCCCCTTCTCGTTCAACTCCTCTTTGATTTCCTCCAACCGGCAGGGTGTTGTACCGTATTTCCTGAAATTTTCCTGATCCTTGTCCCGCGCTTTGGCCGCAATCTGCATGGGTGTAAGAGCCTCGGCCATACCGCTCGCAGGACAAAAGGTGATCCCAAAAACCGACAGCCAAATAGTGGAAAGAACGACTTTCAAAGCGTGGACTTTGCGCCCACCCCGATAATCCTACAAATGCAAAAAACTGATGATTAGCACCTTAGGGATATGTTTTATCCACCGACAGGATGCCACGTGGTCTTGATTTCCACCGTGTCCAGAATGCGATACGGATCCTCATCGTTCCTGCTTCGGTCCGGCCGGAGGAAAAAGCGCTTTAGGTTTAGCGCGCACGCTTCCCGCAAGGTGGCCGCCTCTTTGGCGTCCCCCCCCTGTACCACGAGGGCATTCACATCCATATGTCCGGCGATTTGGGCGATCAGCTCGGAACGCAGGCCGCACAATAAATTCACCACCCCGCCCGGCAGGTCGGAGGTCTCCAGCACCTCACCTAGCTCCATCGCCGCCACCGCCGCCCGGCCCGTGGAGAGCGCCACCACGGCGTTTCCACCGACGATGATCGGGGCGATCCCGGAAACCAGGTCCAACAAAGGCCGCTTCTCCCCCGCCACAAAGGCCACCACCCCCATGGGCTCGGTCACGGAAAAGTTGAAGTGGGGTGAGGCCACCGGATTCACCGCCCCGAACACCTGCAAGTACTTGTCTGACCAGCCGGCGTAATAAACCAGCAGATCAATCGAGTCCGCCACCTCGGCCTTGGCCGCCGATGCGCTCAGGCCGACCGACTGCAGCACCGTTTCAAATCCCGCCGCCCTGCCCTCCAGCATTTCCGCCGCCCGATACAGGATCTGTCCCTTAAGATAGGCCGTGGTGTTGGCCCAGCCCGGCGCAGCTTTACGCGCTGCCACCACCGCATTCCGAAAATCCTTCCGCGAGGCCCGGCACACGTGGCCCAGCCACCTTCCGCCCGGGGCCTCCACATCCAGCGCCCGCCCGGACTCGGAACGCACGAACGCGCCCCCGATGAGCATTTTGTAGGTCTTGCGGACATCTAACCGCCCGTTGTGTCCGTTGCGACTCATGTCAGCTCCACGTACGGCTTGAGACCGTGCCGACCGCCCTCGCGTCCGTACCCGCTCTCCTTGTAACCGCCGAACGGCGAGGTCGGGTCAAACTTGTTGAAGGTGTTGGCCCAGATCACTCCGGCCCGGATGCCGCGCGTCACCTTGAAGATCTTCGATCCCTTGTCCGTCCACACCCCGCCGGAAAGCCCGTACGGCGTGTTGTTCGCCTTCTCCAGCGCCTCGTTCAGCGTGCGGAACGTCTGGATCGCCAAGACAGGTCCAAAAATCTCTTCCTGCACGATCCGGTGAGACTGCGCCACTTTGGTGAAGAAGGACGGCCG
>RGTE01000148.1 GCA_010025475.1 Verrucomicrobiota bacterium | reverse complement strand
CAAACCCATGCACCCGAGCCCGGTAATCCCGGATCATGGCGAGGTCAAAGGAAAGGTTTTCCGCCAGACCAAGGGAGACAACCATCGGCCTGGCCGGCAAGGCCTGGGGAGAAATATACCATGCCTGCTCCCCGGGGTTTGGGGATACCAGCGAGACTTGCGCCATTGGAAAAATTCCCATTCCAGCGAGCCAAAACCGTTTCCAAGCCTGGTGGATTCGCTGGCCCAAGGAAAAGGCGGCCGGGGAAAAGGTGGTCTGTTTGGAAGTTGCGACCATCGGTGTGAGGATTATCTTAAACACCGTGAGCTTTGTGGCGAGTCTGACTGTGCAGAAGCTTGTCCTTGCCCTGATTTTTCTGGGCGGGGTCATTGCGGCCCCCTTCATCACCAATGAGCTTCTGGCTGGAAATCATCTTCCGCTGGTGGCGATTCTGTCGTTGCTCGGAGCTGTTTTCTTCCTCTCTTTTGTCGGCAGGAATTGCTGGGTGCTCATGCCGGCATTTCTTGGTTTGAGCGGAAAACTCAATTTTTTGCCGGCGAATCTCAGCATGCTCGAGACCGCCACCATCATTTCCCTCTTCTTTCTGCTTTATGACACTATTTACAAAAAGAACCTCCGCCTCAGTTTGGGACCTTCCTGGATCTGGATACCTTCCTTGCTGTTTCTCGGGATCATTTTTTACCATTGGGCAAAAAGCGGCGATATCGGATTGCGAATTTTTGGGGGGGAAACGTACGGCGGCAGAAAGAATTGGACGCTTTTTATCGGCTTTATTTCCATGCCCGTTCTGTACTCCATGGTGAAACCCAGTGACCCGCTCCTCCGCTGGGTCCCTTTTTTCTACTTCCTCGCTGTTGTCGCCGATTTTATACCCTTTGTTTTGACCACGGTTCTCCCGCCCGTGGCTCCTTTTGTCTACCGTATCTATAGCTCCGTCAATTTGGATGCATTCCAAGACACCCTCTACGGTTCATTTGGCGGGGTGGATATTGTTAGAGTCGGTAGTATTGGGTTCTTTGCGATGGCGGCTCAGCTCTGCATGTTGGCCTATTTTCCCGCCAGGGAATGGCTTCGTCCGAAAAATTGGTGGTGCTTCCCCGCCTCCCTGCTTTGCCTGCTTACGTGCGCATTTAGCGGTTTTCGTAGCTATCTTTTTCGTTATGCCGTGATTTGGTTGGTGGGTGGATTTTCCGCTTCGCGGTGGGTTGTGCTCCTTTTTGCTCCCATGGCCGCTTTTGTGGTTTTTGTGCTCGTGGCCGGACATGGAACATATTTTCACCTGCCTCTGGCGATGCAGCGGGCGCTGAGTCCTTTTCCCGGGAAATGGGACGCGGTGGCCACGCAATCGGCGGAGGGCTCGAGCAACTGGCGGGAAACCATGCGAAAGGTTTATTGGCGCGAGTATGCCGACAAGGCTGGATGGTTTGGCGCGGGCATGACCTATAGCCGGGGATTAACTCAGGAAGGAATTGAGGAATTTTACCTCAAGCTACAAAGGATGCCTTTCGAGAACGAAGAGGCGGATGCCCGCCGTTTTATTGAACGACGGCAACCCCACGAGGGGCTTTTAGATGTCCACTATCCCACGGGCTGGGTCGGAACCTTTCTCTTTGTAGTGTTTTTATCCTCATGCACTTTTTTTGTGGTGAAAAAAATTTACATGACCCCTAAAGAGCAAATGAGTCCTGACCGGATCTGGGTGACTGCTTTGGTTCTGACCGAAACCCTTTCCTACTTCACGGTCTACGGGGATCTCTCCACGGCGTTGCCAAGATTGTTTATTCTTATGCCCTTGGCTGTGCGAGGTTTCGCCGCCCCGGATAAGGCGCCTGCCAAGATGCCTGAGGCTCAGGGTGTTTCGCCAGGCCCGGCATATGCCCACGCCTCCTGAAAAGCGTCGTGCAGAGCCTCGATCTTCGATCGGTAAATCTCTAGCGTGAATTTTTCACGGATTCTTTGACGGGCCCGGGCCCCCACCTCCCGACGAAACTGACTATCTCGAAACAGGTGGGTCAACTTGTCTTCAAATTCAGAAGGGCTGGAAAAATCCAATACCGCCCCGGTCCCCTCCTCCACTGCTTCCCGGGCGCCGGTGTCGTCACTCACCATGGCGGGGATTCCCGCGCTCATGGCCTCGAGAACCGAAACCGGGAATCCCTCTTCATAGCTTGGTAATAGATAAAGATCCCACCGGGGCACCAAGGCCTTCAGTGCTGCCCCTTTTTTGACGCCATGCAGGATATACGGCCTCCGGAAGCGCCGCAGAATTTCAAGGCTTTCGTGATCCTGCACCGGCCCGACAAAGTGAAATTCCAGCGGCAAAGACCGCTCTGCCGCCCATTCCGAAATTCTGCGCACCCGGTCGATTCCCTTGCGAAATCCAATCACCCCAAGCCAGCCGATCCGCAGATTTCTTCCTTGGGGTTTTTCATGGAGAGCCGGAGGAAAGCGTTCTGGGTCTACCCCGTAATGCACGGTATGGAATTTTTTGGCCGGGAACCCCCGTCGCAGATAGGATTGCCTGACCATTTCGCTTCCGCAGATCGTGGCTTGGGCCAGCTTGGCCTTGGCAGCCTCATCGGCGATTTCAGGGGGCAAATCAGTTTGAGACGGGTAGCCAGCCTCCTTTCGGGCTTTTTGCGGAAAGCGGAAAAAGTCCTCCGGGTGCATGGAGCCCCTTTCCACAAGACGCATGGTGGGGCGTGAAAGAATTTCAGGAAACAGGAAGCGGTAGGCCGTGCCGTTGACCAGCACGCCGGCGCAAGCTGCCTCTGCCGCGCCACCCACCAGCCGATCCGCCTTGGCTCATCCATCCGCAAGAATTGTGGGAGCCGAAGCCGGCCGACCCCGTAATTCCAAAGGGCCGCCCCAGGGCGGGTTTTGATTTTTTCTGGAGGTATCCCCAGGCGTAAGTAGCGATAGCGGGGAAATCCCCCGTAAACAGTGCCGAGATAGCCGAGTTTTTCCAGGGCTCCACTCAC
>RGTE01000147.1 GCA_010025475.1 Verrucomicrobiota bacterium | reverse complement strand
CTGTGCCTTGCTGATCTGTGCCTTCAATTGCTCGAACCGTCCCGTGCTTTGCAAGCCGTCGAACAAGGTCCAGGTGCCGTTAATGGCTGCCACCGGACCCTGCAAGGTGGTGCCTAGGCTTGAGCTGTTTGGATTCTGAATGACATCGTAACCTCCCGATCCCACGATTTTGGGAATAAAGGCATCCTCCTTGGCCGCATCAAAAAGTTTCTTTTGCACCTCGATTTCTTTTTTGACTGCCCGCAAATCATTGCGGTTTCGAATGGCGTTCTCCAAGGAAGAAGGCAAATCGGTGGTGACCGGCTGATAAGGAAGATCCCCCTCCACCTGTACCGGAGGAATCCAGCGGTCCGAAATATCCACGGGATAATCCAAGGCGAGGATTCTCGCTAGTTGCACCTCGGCAATTCGTTTGGTGTTTTCCGCCCGGATCAGTTGCGGCAGGGTGTTCGCCAATTCAACGTCCGCCGTCAAGACGTTGAACTTGGTCACGGAACCGGCTTTGAACTTTTTCTGTTGTGTGGAGAGTTGCTGTTGCCGCAGGTTCACCGCCTCAGTCTGCACGTCAATCAAGGATCGGTTCAGCAAAACCGTGTACACCACCCGGCGAACATCCAGAATCACCCGGTCGATCGTATCTTGCAGGAGGAGCATCGACTGGCTTTCGGAAATTCTGGCCGCCCGGGTCCGGGAAAGCGCCGCCCCTCCATCAAACAGGAGCTGACTGACCCGAACTCCCGCATTCCAGTTCAGCTCGTCATCGGAGACGATCGCGGCACCAAAGGCCCCGCCGTTCACCAGCAAAGAGTTCAATCTTTTAGATTGGTATTCGAAATTTCCGGTTGCAAAGACCTTGGGCAAGAGGGCGCTCCGAACCTCAACGGAAATTCCTTCTTTTCTCCGAACCTCATCTTTCGCCTGCCGGATTTCGGTGTTTTGCTCCAGAGCCAGAGCCACACACTCGGCCAAGGTCATTTTCCGGCTTGAAAATTCAGGCACCGCCTTTTGCGCCGGGGGGAGCGTGACCTGGGCTTTGTCGTCGGCGTTTTTTTCTTGAGGCAAGGCTGTTCCAGCCAAGCCCACCGTGATAAGGAAAAACCCTCTAAGCCCGGGGAATCTCACGACAGTAATCCTCCATCGTTCGGTAAATTCGAACCCAGGCGTCCTGATCCGGTGAGTCGAGCTTGGCCAAAATGCCGCCCAGATGATGCCGAAGTTCCCCCTGCATCTTCCCCACCAGATCCCTGCCCTTGGGGGTGATTTCCACCAGCTTCTGCCGTCGATCCCCCTTCACCGAGGTTCGCCGGACAAGCCCCGCGACTTCCAACCGGTCGACCAACCCCGTGGTGGCCGAGGTGGCATGTCCCATCTGCTTGGCCAGATGCCCCATGGGAACCCCCGACTTCGCCGCCAAGAATCCCAAGAGAGTGTACTGGGGAATCGAAAGACGCTTGGCGGAGGTCTGCTTAAAGAGGTCGAGGAGGAAACGCCGCTGCAGAATCGTGGCGATTCGCGCCAGCTCAGGCACGCGGGAATCCGCAGCCTCCTTGGTGGCCATTTCTGATAATTTAAGCATGTGAAATATATCATCGATGAAATATCCATGGCGCACAAGTATCTAAAAACGCGGTAAAAAAGACTGAAAAACGTTGCCCGTAGTGAGCCAGTTCATATTGTTTCACGACTCCCATGTTGAATTTTCTTGTCCAAAACGCCTTGGTTTCCAGCTTGGTCGCCGCGGGTGTCGGTCTGGCCGCTGCCTTTGGCCTGATCGCATGGATCCGAAGCCAGTCAGACGGGAACGAGAGAATGCGGGAGGTAGCCGCCGCCATCCAGGAAGGTGCCGCCGCCTATCTCAACCGTCAGTTGCAGGCGATCTTGCTGATCGCGTTGGTTCTTTTTGGGGCCATCGTTTGGCTGAAAAACCTGCCGACCGGGATCGGCTTTGTCGTCGGTGCCGCCTGTAGCCTCGCCGCCGGATTTTTCGGCATGCGGATCGCCGTGATGGCCAACGTCCGCACCGCCGAGGCCGCTTCCAAAGGACGCACCGCCGCCCTTCGTGCCGCCTTCAATGGCGGAGCGGTCACCGGTCTTCTGGTCGTTGCCCTCGCTCTTCTCTCGATCGGCGGTTTTTACATGTTTGCGGTCAAATGGGTCGGCCTTCGCGCCGCCATCGATAGTCTGACTGGACTGGCCCTCGGTTCCTCCCTTGTCAGCGTCTTCGCCCGTTTGGGCGGCGGTATCTACACCAAGGCCGCCGACGTGGGCGCCGACCTCGTCGGCAAAATCGAGTCCAAGCTGGAGGAAGACGATCCCCGCAACCCGGCCACCATCGCTGACAACGTCGGGGACAACGTCGGCGACTGTGCTGGCATGGCCGCGGACGTTTTCGAAACCTACGCCGTCAGCCTGATCGGTTGCGTCCTGGTGGCTTTCCTCACCGTGATCGGAGGCAACGGCCAGCCCGATCCGAATGCCCTTGTTTACCCCTTCATCATCGGCGGTGTTTCCATCCTCTCCGCCATCCTGGGCATCCTCACTGTTAACTACGGTAAGGGTAACCCGACCAAGCTGATCAGCCTGGGCGTTCTTGTCAGCGCCCTCGCCTCAGCCGCCGCATTGTGGCCGCTCACCCATGCCTTCTTCCCCAACGGCCTGCCCATTGACGGCAAAATCTGCACCGCCAACGGCATCTACTTCGCCTCCCTCGTCGGCCTGTTGATGACCTTCGTCGTCCTTCTCATTACCAACTACTACACCTCCACCCACTACCGGCCTGTCCAACACATCGCCAAGGCTTCCGAGACCGGCCACGCCACCAACATCATCGCCGGCCTGGCCATTGGATCGCACGCCACCGCCCTGCCCGTCGGCTTCATCGGTATCGCCATCCTGCTCAGCTATCACTTTGCCGGCCTCTTCGGGATCGCCATCGCCGTCATGGCCATGCTTTCCATGGCCGGCATCATCATCTCCCTCGACGCCTTCGGCCCGATCA
>RGTE01000146.1 GCA_010025475.1 Verrucomicrobiota bacterium | reverse complement strand
AAGCATTGTTGTTCGCGGCGACCGAGCCGCTGGAGCCAAAGCGGCTGGCCGCCATCCTCCGGGAAGGGCCGGAAGGCGGGCAGGGATTTCCTGATGTGAAGGAGCCCGAGGTGCAGGAGGAGTTGGCCAAGCTGGCGGAGGCGTTACCGGCCCGGGGGCTGATTTTGCGCGAGGTGGCCGGCGGATTTCGGATCGGGACGGCCCCTGAGCTGGCTGGCTGGGTGGCGAAACTCAAGGGCGTGGTACGTCCCCCGCGGCTGAGTCCGCCGGCGTTGGAGACAATGGCGGTGATCGCCTACCGGCAGCCGATTTCCAGGGCGGAGGTGGAGGCGGTGCGCGGGGTGGACTGCAGTGGCACGCTCGACACATTGGTGGAGCGGGGCGTGGCGAAGATCGTGGGTCGGAGTGATGCGCCCGGCCGGCCCATCCTGTACGGCACGACGGATTTGTTCCTTGAGCATTTTGGGCTGAAAGATCTGGAGGAGCTGCCGAATTCTGAGGAGTTGCGGCGGGTGAAACTGCCGGCTCCGGTCGATCCGGCGGGACCCAAACAGGAGGAGCTGATCCGTGAAGTTGGCGAGCCTGCGACGCAAGGTTGACCGGCTGGACGACCAGATGGTCCGGCTCCTCGCGGAGCGGACCCGGGTAGCCCGCGAAATCGGCCGGCTGAAGCGTCAGGACGGTTTCTCTGTTCTGGCCCCCGGACGGGAGGCCAGTCTGCTTCGCCGGCTCGAGGCAAAGGTGGGGAGGAGATTGGACCGGCAATCGTTGCACGCGATTTACCGGGAGATTCTTTCCAGTGCCCGTGAAGCCCAGGGCGGCGTGCGGATCGCGTATTTGGGGCCGGAGTCCTCCTATTGCCACCAGGCAGCGCGGTCGCGGTTCGGCTCCTCGGCCCATCTGGTGCCATGTGCGACAATTGCGGAAATCTTCTCGGCGGTGGATCGGGGTGAGGTGGATGCCGGGGTGGTGCCGGCGGAAAATTCGGGGGAGGGATCGGTGGGGGCGACGCAGGACGCGTTGCTGGACACCTGTGCGTGGATTGCCGGGGAAATTTATCTGCCCGTGCGGCATGCATTGCTGAGTCGGACGGCCCATGGACCGATCCGCGTGGTGTATAGTCACCCGCAGGCCTTGGCACAGTGTCGTCACTGGTTGGCCACGCACCATCCGGATGCGCGCCTTGTGGAGGTGGCCAGCACGGCAGAGGGGGCCAGGAGGGCGGCGAAGGAAAGTGCGGCGGCGGCTTTGGCCAGTCCGCTGGCCGCGACGCTCTACCACCTTAAAATCCGGCAGCGGGATGTGCAGGACCGGGTGGGGAACACGACGAGGTTCCTGGTGCTGGGTCAGGACCCTGTGCCGGCGACGGGGAAGGACCGGACCAGCCTGGTGTTCAGCCTGCCGCACCGGGCCGGGGCGTTACACCGGGCGCTGGGGATTTTCTCGGCCCGGAAGCTAAACCTGCTGAAGGTGGAGTCGCGTCCGGCCCCCGGGAAGCCCTGGGAGTACGTCTTTTTTGTGGACGTGAGGGGTCATGCGGACCGGCCGGAGTTCCAGCGGGCGTTGGCGGTGTTGCGGAAGCAGACGCAGGACCTTCGGGTGCTGGGAAGTTATCCGGAAGAGCGCTGACCATGGCCGAGGAAAACGCTCCGCCCCCGGCGGGCGGCGAGGTTGGGACCGCCAAGAAAAAGCTCCGGCTCAAGGTCACGCGGGTTGAGGAGAACAAGCCACGGGTTCGCCGGAGGATTTTCACCTCCAAGCCCGCGGTGGAACCGGGTGGCGAAGGATCTCCGCCGGTTCCGGAGGAGAAGCGGGTCGGTGCAGGCCGGATTCTCCAGGATCTCGGGCAGAGGGCGTGGGGGGCGGCCAAGGGTTGGAACCGGAATATCTGGATCGGGATCGGGGTAACGATCGGGATGATGATTTTACTCGGGGTCTGGCAGGAGTGGCGAAAGACGGTCGTGCGCGTGCGGGTGCAGCTAAACGATGTGCGGCTGGGGGACAAGCCGGAGGTGCTGGTGTTGTACGATTTCACGGAGCGGCTGGCGGGGTTGCGCCGGGACTACGGGCGGCGGTTGGCCCCGTTGCGGCCGCAGATCCGGGAGATTGAGAGAACGTTGTCTTTGGCCAAGGCGGACGCGGCCGGAACCGCGGAAAAGGTGCGGATGGTGGAACAGGCTCTCGGAGAAGAAAGCAGCAAGGCCAAGCAGGTGTTCGAGGATTACAAGACCTCGGTCAGCAAACTATGGCTGGAGGAGGCGGGGATGCTCGACAAGGAGTTTGACGAAAAACGAACGACCTTTCTGGGCGAGGTGGAAGAGCGGGCGAGGGCCCTGGGGCTTTTTTATCATCCCGACGAGGATGAGGACCTCCAGCAGCCGGAAATTGCGGCCAACGAGTTCCGGTTGGCGCTTTACCGGGCCCCGCCCAGCATCCGGTTGCCGGAACAGTTTGGATGGATTGAGGCCAAGCTGAAAGGTTGGCACGAGTTCGAGAAGGACTGGAATGCGCGGTACAAGGGGCTGGGCACCCGGGCGAAACAGTTGCGAAGCCCGGCCTCCACCAGTCTGGATCTCAAGCAGGAGCGTGTGAAAATCCAGTCTCAGGAATTGAACAAATTCCGCGGGGATGCCCAGGTCATCCAAAAAGAGATCCAGGATTACGAGATTCGACTCAAGGAGTTGAAGGATCGGGAGGCGCAGGCCAAGGGTCCTTTCGAGGAGGACGTGAACGCAATTCCGGAAGCTTTTCTGTGTGTGCGGGTGCCCTTGGATGCGGATGTCGCCCCGATCGTCGTGGATGGGAAGGTGGCGCAGGCGGCACCGGGCACTCTCCGGATCGTGATCCGCGGAAAGAAAGACGGGCAGGTGGCCTGGGTGATCCGGACCTTGGAGCCTATACTACACCAGAAAACCGAGGTGATTTTTCGCGATACCGACTTTCAGCCTGTCAGCGACTGGCTGGAGACGGACTGAATAAAAATCAGCGATAGAGCGGAAG
>RGTE01000145.1 GCA_010025475.1 Verrucomicrobiota bacterium | reverse complement strand
GGGCTACGAGCTTTGCACCGTCATCAATCTTGATCGCGAATGCAACGAGCCCGTGACAGCTCATGGCATCAAAGCATCCGGCCCTTAAACGAGACCACTGGCCAGACTCCGATACAGTCGGAGAGAAACTTATCAGCGAGGCAGCACCGGAACTGGTACCTGTAGGCGTTCCCACGGAACCCAAGATAAGCCCGCCTGAGTCATTGTTTTGGGAAAGTGTGTTTCCCGAAAGCGTCTGAAGGCGCAGGAAAGAATCACCATCGCTGATTCCACCAAGTCCGCCCAGTCCGCCGGAACTCGGCGCCACGTTGCAGATACCAGATCCAATTTCGCCGCAAGTGCCAACCGTCAGGGTCGAGCCTGCGAGAAGCGGCAGCGGGACATCTTCGGTATTGGTTGTGGCGCTGCTGGTGGCAGAGCCGGAGAACGTGAAGGTGCCCGTTGCCAGAGATGACGCAGGGGTGCTCCCGCCCGAGCGGGTGAATATGCTGCTTGCCGATGCGCCGTTGAGAGTGCCGGCTAAGATCGCTGCTGAGCGCAATGGAGCGGCAGCGCTGCCAATTGAGGAGCCACTGGAGACCGCGATGCTTCCGGAGGGGCCGGCTGTGAGGAAGACGTGGAGGTCGCCAGCGATGGTGTTGCTGATGGTCATCGATCCACCGGCGAAACCGCCACCGACGCCCAGACCTAACAATGGTCGTACAGGTGGAACCGAGGGAGGCGAAGGCGTGATCGATTCCGGTTCGAGGAACGTGGCCGAAGTTGCGAGTGTGCTTTCACCATCGGCCACCAGACCGCGACCGGACAGTCTGATGTTCCCCGAAAGCGTGGCGCTCTGCCCGTTGAGTGAGGTGAAGTCATGAACGATCAGCGGCGCGCTTGAGGTATTGCCGCCAATGACAGAAAGGCTGCCCCCGGCAGTGATCTCCAAGGCTTTTAGGCCGCCCGGGCTTGAGCTGCTGCCACCCAAACGGTTGAAATCAGGGAGCCAGAGCACGTTACCGGGGTTGATACCGCCAATCTGAACGCTCCGCGCGGATGAGCGGGTGCTTACAGACACGCTAGCGGGAGAATCCAGCCGGCCAAAGTCGCCGAAGTTAAGCGAATCGGTTTCGAGGAAGATTTCGCCGACCTCGGTTCGTGTTGCCGATACAGGTTTGGTAGAAATCAGAGCATTCACCGAGATGCTCGATGCAGCGGCGTAAAGCTCGGCCACCCGGATCTCTCCGATGCCCCCGGTGCCGCCGGTGCCAGCCCCAACCTTGAGTGCTCCGGCGGTCTCAATTGCCAAGAAATGGTCGCCTTGCACCCCACCGTGAAGGTTGAGGGCGCCAATCCCCCGGAGGAGAGCATCGTCGGTAAGTGTGATCAAGCCCTCAATGGTGGAGGCTGCGGAACTCGAATTGTGGATGGCGCCCAGCCTTGGTGCGCCTTGCGCAACGGGCACACCGATACCGGCAACCTTGAGAGGTAGGGCTGCTGCGGTAAGGCTGTAGCCATTTAAGTCGAGAGTTCCACCACCGTTCACCCTGACGTTGCCCGAGCCGAGGGCATTGTTCGCGCCCAAGCGCAGGATTCCGCTGCTGATGGTCGTGCCGCCGGAGAAGGCATTCGCTCCCGTCAAGGTGAGCACTCCCGTGCCACGTTTCTCAAGTCCGTTGGCTTCGCCCGTGGTTCCTGAGACGACCCCGGAAAGCGTGATGTTGCCTACGCCACCGATGGCTGCCCCTTCTCCCGCGTTGATGACGGTGCCTGAACTGTCGCGAGGCGACCTAAGCGTAACGGGCCCGGCCACGGTGGACAAACTGCTCGGCGAAGAGTTGATCAGCGCGCCAAGGTTGGATGTGCTGGAACTGTCTCCGGGGATGCCAACGCCGATGCCGCTCAGGTCGAGCGACTGTCCGGATTGGCTGAGTGACTGTCCATTAAGGTCGAGCGTGCCGCCGCCGTTGACCTTGATGGCGCCAGTGCCAAGGGAATTGGCGGTGCCCATTTTTAAGATGCCGCCGTTCACAGTGGTACCACCGCTATAAGTGTTTGCAGCCTGCAATTTGAGTTCGCCCGATCCGCTCTTGCTTAAGCTGGTGGTGCCCGACACGACGCCAGCGATGACGCTCGCCTCGGCATTCGATGAGACATTCAGCGAGCGTAAGCCGGAGGTGGCGCCCTGAATGTTCACCGCGCCGGTACCGGCGTTAATGCTCAGCGAAGGGGAGCCATTGACCAGAACCTGAAGCTTCCACTGTGCGGTTCCAGCGTTGATCTCGTTGCCGTAAACCGATTGGAAGGTCCAGTCAGGATCGCCGGAGCCTGATGTATTGTTGCCAAACCCGATCTCTGCGGGCCCTCCGGGCCGGTGCATGTTCCAGGCCATGATGGTCTGGCGGTCGGTCAGGTTGTGGACTTGGAAGCTGCCGTGTCCGTTGAAGCTGCCGTGTCCGTTGGGACCTGGCCCAGGGGTGTCGTCAAAGTCGAATGAACTGCCCCCGGCTGGCAGTCCCGCGGCACTAAGCAGCGAAGTGGGCGACCCGCCGTAGCTGTAGGACCAGATCTCCAGCGAACCGGTCTTGGCAGAGCCGGTCGCTACACCACTGGAGCCCAGGGCGGTCGCGGCCGATCCGCTCACGTTCGACGTCACCGCCAGATTGTTGACGATGCGCTGCTGCACGAGATTTCGGTCACCTGCATCGTCAGGAATGCGCAGTGACGCGACAGTGGCTCCGCTCCAGGCGTCAAAACTTGCTTCGGCGAAGTTGGTCGTCCCGGTGGCGCGGGTCAGCTCCATGCGGTAGGTGATGCGGGAGAGGCTGCCGGCGAACATAGCGGCCGCATCCGACGCACCCAAGCCGAATCCCGTTGAATAGGCAATGGTTCCGTTGGGCTGTCTGCTCGGGTTGGTGGTCTCGTAGAGGAGCGTAGGCTGGGTAGCGAGTGCCGATATGCTGCCAATGATGCTGACACCGCTCCCTGCAGAGTCCAAGCTAACATCGGACTCCACAC
>RGTE01000144.1 GCA_010025475.1 Verrucomicrobiota bacterium | reverse complement strand
AAGTTTAAGTTTAAGTAAGCTTTCGGCTTCCACGTTTAAGTTCTCTTTCGACTTCGACTGCTCACTTTATCTGGCGCGAAGCGCGCCGGGCTGCAAGTGCTTAGAGTGAAAGGATCAGAGAGGAAGCTGCGACCCTTATATCCTGAAAAGGTCATAAAAAAGGTAACGAAATAGAAAAAAGACATATCTATATTGAAAAAGGTGCGTAGGTTTGTGGTTGAAGGTTCTTACTCACGAAAAAATATTCATCGACGGTGTTGGTTGCAGGGCTGTCGGCGAGCGTAAAAATCAACCGAGTTTCATTGTTTTGAGAGATTGGTTGTCCTCATGGATCGGAAACGGTTTTGCATGTCTTACGTCAGGAGATCCGGGATTTTGGAATTCTCTTCGATCTGTCTTCAGAAAGGAAAAACAAACCATGAAAACAAAAACCGAAACTTGGCTTCTGGCAGGACTGCTCTTGCTGGCCTCCGGAAGCCTTCTCCCCCTCCAGGCACGTCCCCAGTGGGACGCCTGCATGGACCGGATCAACTCCAAAGGCGAAACCGTGCCCCGCTACAACGGCACCTGTCATCGCGGGAATGACGGAGACTGGTGTTGGGGTCATGGCCGAAGCCATCGGCGCTGGTGTAACGACAACGACTGAGCCTGGAGATTCCGCCGGGGCTCTGCCGGAACTCCGGAGGAGCCCCGGCGGATTGGTTTTTTGTCGCCTGAAAAACGATCCAAGGGCATACATCGGAAATGAGCGTTCGTCTTTGCCCGGTGTTTCTGGCGGCTCTTGCCTTTTGTTTTTCCGTCCATGCGGACAGTCCGCTGGAGAAGCAGATGAACCAGATGCGGAGAAGCTTCAAGGAGCTGAAAAAGGCGATGGACGCTCCGGTCGAGGCGGACAAACAAAAATACCTCGGCTGGGTGGCGGATCTGAAAAAAGCCTCAGAAGAGGCGAAGACGATGGAACCGGAAAAAACGGAAAAGGTTCCGGCCGACCAGCAAAAAGCCTTTTTGGAGGGGTACCGGAGCAAGATGGAGGAGTCGATCGAGCTGACCGACGAGCTGGGCAAGGCGATCGAGGCTGGAAAGTGGGCGGAGGCCAAGACTCTGATCGGCCAAATCAACCAGGTGCAGAGGGAAGGGCATTCCAAGTACCGGGGGAAGGAGCATTAGCGTTTCCGAAAAGACAACGGAGGGGGTCGGGCGGGGGTGAGAGCAAGGATTGGGATGAAGAGGACGACGGGAGGCGATCGAAATTGGAATCGGATTTGAAAAGCGGGGAAGACAAGGCAGAAAGGAATCCATGAGTTTTTGGGAGGATTTCAGAAAGTTTGCCGTCAGGGGCAACGCCATCGACCTGGCGGTGGGGGTGGTGGTGTTGTCACCTCGCTGGTCAACGATATCGTCCTGCCGCCGATCGGGCTCCTTTTAGGGAAAGTGGACTTCAGCAATCTCTTCCTGGTCCTGGGTCCGGGTTCGTACCCCACGCTGGCGGAGGCCAAGAAGGCGGGGGTGCCGGTGCTGGGTTACGGGTCGTTCCTGAGCACGCTGCTGGACTTCACCATCATCTCCTTCTGCATCTTTGTGGCGGTGCGGCAGCTGCAGCGCCTGCGCCTGTTCGGCGGGGCAGACGCGGCCGGGCCAACACGAACAGAGCAACTGTTAGAAGAGATCAGGGATGAGCTAAGGAAGAAGAACTGACAGGTTGGGGAATCGCATTTCGGCAGGGGAGACGGTCCCCATCGCCCGGTGGCAATATTCGATTTCAGGTTCTGAGCCAGGCAATCGGCTGGTTGGGACGAACAGCCTTACCGGGGCTCCAAGCTTACCGCTTATCGACCTTGAGGAAGAGCTTGGCAGCGGCGAGGCCGGCGACGGTGCAAACCACGGTGTAGAGAGCCACGGTCTGGAGGGGCAGAAGGTTCAGAATTCCGCCCGCCACGGCCACGGCTGGGTTAAAAACGGCCCCGGAGATGCCCCCGAAAAGAAGAGCGCCCGTGCCGACGGTCATGCCGATGGCGGCCCCGTAAAAGCTGTTGCCGGCGGTGCCTTTGGCGGTGGCGACGTTGAGCACCACCCAGACGAGGGCGAAGGTGCCGAGGAATTCCGCCCCGGCCACGCGCAGAGGGTGGGTGAGAAGAGTCTCGGATCCTTGGCCCCGGAACTTGGTGATCAGAACAGCGGAAACCACGGCGCCGGCCACCTGCGAAGCGATGTAAGGGAGAACCTCGGCTTTGGGGAGTTTGCCCCGAAGCCAGACGGCAAGGGTGACGGCGGGATTGTAGTGAGCGCCGGAGATATGGCCGCCGGCGTAAACCATGACCATGAGCATCAGCCCGATGGCAACGGCTCCGAGTGCGCTTTTGGTGAGGGCGGCGAAGCCAACCGCTTGGACCAGGAAAAAGGTTCCGATGAATTCGACGATCTTGTTCATGGATTCCAGTTGAGGGGTAGGACGCCCCGAGACCAACCGGGATTTGGACGGGTAGTGAGCAAAAGGGGGAGAAGATGGTTGTAAGAGTGGGAAGGGGAAGGCGGGAAGTCGAAGGAGTAAGAACCGAAAACAGCCGTTGGGTCAAAATCTTTGCCCTAGGACTGGGAATGTCCTAGGTAGGGGTTCAGGATGGGTGGATGCAAGGAAGTCAAACCATCGAAGCGTGGAAACCGTATGCCCGTCTACGTTTAGGTTTACGCTTACGAGGGGCCGGGGGCTCGGGTCGGCTGTTCACGGCCCCGGCGGAGCGGGGCCCTACAGAGCGTGCGGTCTCCAGATTTGTGAAATTTGTAGGGACGCGCTCCGCCTCGTCCGAAAAAGTCGCCAGGAACTCAAGCTTGGAACGGGAGAATCCCCGCTATGATGGCGGGATGCGGATTGAGCTGATCACCACGGGTTCCGAGCTGTTGCTGGGACAGGTGCTGAACTCCCATCCGGGGTATCTCTCGGGCCGGTTGGCGATGTTGGGGCTGGAGCTGGCGAGGCAGACGGCGGTGCCGGACGGGCGGGAGGCGATCTTGGAGGCGTTCGGGGAGGCGTGGAAGCGGGCGGATCTGGTGATTGTGA
>RGTE01000143.1 GCA_010025475.1 Verrucomicrobiota bacterium | reverse complement strand
GGTGACGATCCCGGTAATGGCAAAACCGCGCCCCGGCCCGCCTGGACTGATGCTGCGCAAGGCAATAAATCCGAGGACGATCGCGGGAATCCCGGTAAAACAGGAAAAAAGAAAACTCAGCAGCCCCAGGGTCAGGCTTGCCACGGCCGATCCGGGTGCGGACCGGGGAGAAGAGGCGAATGAGGAAGGCTGCTCCATCACGAGTTCAAAACGTCAAAACCACTGCTTTTTCTGGATCGCGTATTCCTGGTAGAAAACCTCATCGGGCTTGGTGAGGTAGATGATTCCTTCGATTAGGCCAATCAGCCCCATAATTGCGGAAGCCACACCACAAGTCATCACGCCTCCAATCAGGCTCACCAGAAGCATGATCAGACCTCCGTTGGTAAGTCCCAGGATGAACTTATGAATGCCGAGGGAGCCGAGAAGAATCCCGCAAATTCCCGCGGCAACCTTTTTACCTGCGAAGGCACTGAGCTCGTTGTTTGGCATCATGGGTCCTCCACTTATTCCGAAATTTTAGCCGTCCAAGGAATATCCGATACCACTTCTGAGGGTGAGTTTGCGTTAATTGTTCAAGGCCTCGCCGATCGCCGCAAATCCCATAAGCAACATGTACAATAGACCGCCGGCCAGGCCCAACCCCAAGCCCAACCAGAAGAAAAGCTTTGCCTTGTTCGATGCTTCCAGGGCGGCGGCGTAGTTGCCTGCAGCGAGATGACTGGAAGCCATCGAGGAAAAAATAATCGCAGGAATTCCCAGGGGCAAACAGCAGCACAAGGTGAGGAAGATGGATGCAATCAGGTAGTTGGGGACATGCGGGGCGGTGACGGGAGGAGTGTTATATTCGCTCATGGGACCTCGGTTATTTGCTGAACTTGAAATTTCCCTTGTTGTCGTACGTTCTGTTTTGAGAGCCATCTTTAATCGTCACGGTGGTGGAGGTGTAGCCCACCAACTCGCCGGATTTGCTGAAAAGAAAGTTTCCTTTTTCGTCGTACACCCTGACTTGGGAGGAATCCTGTTTGGCAGTGGCGATGAGACGTTCTGAGGCTTGTGAAGAGGAAGTGACCCAGAGGGCAAGGCTAAGCACTACAAGCAGACCAAAGCGCATTTCTGATTTTTTTCGAAACCCTTTTTTTTTGCAAGACATATTTCTAAGGCGACAAAATCAAGATATCTCCTTTGGGGTGCTCCCTATGAGGTTATTCGTCGGCAGGTCGATACCCGTGACCTGATCGGAGGGCGAACCCGGAAATCCAACGGCCAGGAAAAAACGTTCATGGCTGCATTCTGGAAAATGATTGAGCTTGGTCCAAAACTGTTTGAAGTAACCAAGATGAGAGTGCCCCTGCTTGCTTCATCCCGCACCCGGGTCCAAAAAAATTTCTTGGAGGTGCTGGGGGATCTTCCTTTCTGGTCTATGGCAATTTGGAATCTTCCCGTGCTTTGCCTGCAACTGGCCGACGGGAAGGCCGTGATGACCTGGCGAACCTGGCAGCTTGCCGTCTTTTTGTATTTTTGGTGGAATTACTCCTGACGGGAGGTCGGTAGGGTGGGGGCGCGCCAGAGGCGACCCGCTTGGGCGGCTAGATCTCCGGTTTTCCGAAGTAATTCCCAGGGGGTTGGCCAAAAGGGTGAAAGGAAGTACGGACAGCAGTGTGGAAAAGCTTAATGCGGGGAATTTTGACTACCAGCTGGGGGGTTTCCCAACCGGGATGAATTGAATGTCGAATCCTGAATTTTACCATCATCGAAGATTCCGAATAAGGGGGATTCACCCTTGCGGTGTCTGGGGACCCGGAAAGGAAATGCCCCAACCTCAAAAATACCGGGCAACATGGGCCCCTTGAGAAATTCCGCCGATCGAAACTACTTTGGCAGCTGGTTTTGAAATTCCGTTCTTTCCCGAAGCTGCCGGGGGTTGGCGATCCAGACCAAGGAACCGGCCACAAGGACCGTTGCAAGAAATATCAGACTGAACCACAACAGAAATCGCCCCATGCCCGGCCAGGGTTTGGGGGCCATGGGTACCCGGATGAGGGGCGATCCGCAGGAAGGGCAGACGGCCTCACCACCGGAAGACTGCAGGACCCGGAGGGTAACTGCCTCCGGGCAGGGTTTGCGGAAGTTGCGGCAAAGAAGAACCATGGCCTACATTTCCGGTTCGGTGTGCAAAAGCACGCGGCGGACGGGATCCTGGCAGACCTTTTCGTAGGCCGTCCTCAGGCGGCTTTCCTCGTCCAAAAGCAGAGGGGAAGAAATCCTTTCCACCGTCACCAAGGTGCCGCCGCCGTAGCCGGGAGGCGGCGAACCCAAAGTGGCCTGCAGGTGGGGCAGTGGCCTTTGGAGGAGGGCCTCCCCCGCCGGATCATCCGCAAGTTCCGCAAAAATGCGGCCCGGCCGCACTGCCTGAAGCAGCGTCTGCAGTTCCGCCCAGTCCATGGTCTCTGCCGCAAAGGCGCACTCCCGGATCCCCGATTGCCCCCGTGCATGGGCCCGGACCACATCCAAAAACTCCTCGCGGGATAGAAAATCCAGAACCGTGGCGCGGGAAATTTTTTCCGGTCCGCCATGCGATTCCCAAAAGCCGCGCGCCATCTCGGGGGTCAAGTGGCGCAGGGTTGGCGCGGGGGGAAGCTCCCCGGAATCCAAGGCCAAACCACCCTTGATCGCGATGAGCTCCGCAGCCCGGCCCGCATGAACCGCCACGGCAGTGAAGCTTTGTGCGCGTCCTTCCAGGGTTTCAGCCATCCTCTCCAGTGCCCCGGAGAGGCTTTGTAGAATTGCCGCAAGGCAGGAGCGACCCGCCTCGCGGGTTCTCTGATGGTAAATTTCGGCCAAACGCAGGGCCTCCTGCTCGGCGGCCTGTTCCCGCAAGCCCAGGGCGAAGCCCAGGAAGCCGTTGGTTTTGGTCGGAGGCCTCCCCTCAACGGGCGCCGGTGTCCCGGTGGGGCGGGTCAGGGTGGCGGCCTTTTCCCGAAGCCCATGGGCATGGTTGCGCAGCTTTTCCGCCATGTCTGCCAAGGAGCGCCCGGCCTCCAACTCGCTCCGGATCA
>RGTE01000142.1 GCA_010025475.1 Verrucomicrobiota bacterium | reverse complement strand
ACAACATGGTATTCGTCAAGCCTCAGATTCCTACCCCGGGGGCATTAATTTTTTCCGAAGGCATGGATGACGTGACCCAACAGGTTTTGGGGATCCTGAACAAGGACGCGCCCGCTTCATCCAAAAAAGAAGAGAAGAAGTAAGGCCTTAGGCCTTTCATGAGCTCCCCGCGGAGCCTTGCGGAAATCGCCGAACTGATCGGCGGAAAGCTGGAGGGAGACGGGGGTGTCTCAATCTCCGGGGTTGCCGATCTTCAAGGGGCCGGGCCGAACGACCTCTCCTTTTTTGCCCATCCGCGCTATGAATCCGCCGCCCGCCAAACCAAGGCGGCTGCGCTTTTGGTGGGCCCCATGGCTCCCAAGGATCTGGGCAGGGCCCGAATTCGGGTGGCCAATCCCTCGACCGCTTTCACGAGGGTGGCGATGCTCTTTGCTCCCGCGGAGCCTCCCAGGCTGGCGGGGGTACATCCTTCGGCGGTGGTGGATGCAAGGGCCAAGGTAGGCCGAGATGTCGGCATCGGACCTCATGTGGTGGTAGAGGCAGGGGCTCAAGTGGGTGACGGGACCCAAATCGGTGCGGGAAGTTATCTGGGAAGGAATGTTCGGATTGGTTCCCACTGTATCCTTCATCCCAGGGTTTATGTCGGCGATCGCTGTGTCTTGGGCGACCGGGTGGTGCTTCATGCCGGGGCCGTGGTGGGCGCGGATGGTTTTGGCTATGAAATGAAGGACGGCCGCCACCACAAGGTTCCTCAACTTGGTTTCGTGCAGATCGACGATGATGCGGAAATCGGAGCCAACACGACAATTGACCGTGGTCGTTTCGCCCGCACCCACATCGGGGAGGGGGCCAAAATCGACAATCTGGTAATGATTGCCCACAACTGCGTGGTGGGTCCCCATAGCGTGATTGTCGCCCAGAGCGGGCTTTCCGGCAGCACGACCACCGGTCACCATGTCACCATTGCCGGGCATGTGGGCACAGTGGGTCACATTCACATCGGTTCAGGGGCGATTCTCACCGCGAAATCAGGCGTGACCAAAGATGTGCCCGAGGGGCAGACCTGGCGGGGGGCACCGGCGCGGCCCATCAAGGAACAGATGGAGATGGAGGCCTACATCCAGCAATTGCCCCAACTGGCCCGGCGGCTGAAGGCCCTCGAGTCGAAGCCGAAAATTTCGGCGAGTACCGCCAAAAGAAAAAGGAAGCGTTAGCCCGGAAAACTAGGCGTACACGCGCCAATCCAGATCCAAAAAGATCGGGTTCCTCCACTCGCAATTCCCGAGAAAGGGTTCGTCCACGCGGTCGGCCAGAATCTGGTCGTAGAGGCGATTAAAGCGGAGCAGATGGTCCTTGGTCCGTTTCACCGCATAGGGAACCATCGTGCCGGTCTTCATGATGAAGGCCCAATCGGAAGACTGGGCGAGCAACAACTCGCGGGCGGCTTGGCGGAGGGCCCGGTCGCGCAGCGAGTGGGGTTGGGTGTGGCAGAAGCGCCCGGCCAATTCGATCATGCGAACCGTGGCCATGTGGAGGTGAGGGTAAATCCAGGCGTTGGAGCCCTCCAGCCAGACGGACCAGTGGCCTTCATTCCCCCACGAGGATGCGCTGGGGGTGGCGATCTGATGGGTGTCATGCCGGCTGAGAAATTCCGAGGGCGTGATCATTGCAAAGGTTTTTTGGTCATGGGCGGTTTTGCGGAAGAGATAATCGAGGAACATCGGCCCCTCGTACCACCAATGTCCATACAGCTCGGCGTCGTAGGGGCAGACCACGATCGGCTCCACCCCCATGACTCCGCGGAGATGCTCGATCTGTTTTTCGCGGTTAAACATAAAGTTGCCGGCGTGAGAAGCGGCCCGTTCCCGGGCCACCCATGGCCGGTACGGCTCCTTGTGCTGCGTTTTTCCAGTGATCCGATAATACTTCAGACCGGTAAACTTCCGCATGCCGTTGGGCTGGATGTAGGGGCGGATGTAGTCGTATTCGAGGTCAAACCCGCAGTCCCGGTAAAAATCGCGGTAATCCCCGTCGCCCGGATATCCCTCTTCCGCGCTCCAAACCTGCTTGCTGGATTCAATGTCGCGCCCAAAGGCGGCCGGCCCGGCGTGAGTGAAGATGGGGGCGAAAACGCCATAGGCCGGGCGGGGTTCGGCATAGAGCACCCCATGGGCGTCGAGGATGAACCAACGAATTTCGGACTCCTGTAGATAGTTCTCCAAACCCGGGTAGTAGGCGCACTCGGGAAGCCAGATGCCGCGGGGATCGCGACCAAAGCAATTCCGGTAGTCATTTCGAGCCACCTGTACCTGGGCGCGGACGGCTTGCGGGAATTCGCGCATGAGGGGAAGGAAACCGTGGGTGGCACCGCAGGTGATGATCTCCAGGACACCGGCGTCTTGGAATTTGCGGAAGGCTCCCACGAGATCGCGCCGGTAGCGGTCGCAAAACATGCTGCGACAGTGGTGCAGACGGTCGTGGTAAAAACGGGCTAGTTCATGGAAGGTCGGATCGTGGCGGGTGCGGTCCAGTTCCTTCACGGTAAGCTCCAGAAGCTTTTCCAAGCCGTGGACATAGCGATCCTGCAGCATCGGATCCCGCATCATTGCGCAGAGCGGGGGCGTGAGGGACATGGTCAGGCGGAATGGAACACCATCCCGCACCAAACCTTCCATCATGTCGAGGAGCGGCAGATAGGTTTCGGTGATGGCCTCGTAAAACCAGTCTTCCTCAAGAAATTCCGGGTATTCCGGATGCCGGACGAACGGAAGATGGGCGTGAAGAATCGGAGCGACGTAACCGAGCGGCATATTCGGTGGGCCCAGGGCCGCTAGGCGTTGCGTCCGATGGGTTCGGGGAGGGGAGGTTGGCGGGTGGGATCGACTCCCGGTGTGGAGTCGGTCAGGCGAAGGAAAGAGAGGAGAACGGAGCGCTCTTCCAGGCCATCCGGGGCGCTCGCGGCGATCGGAATATGAAACCGGCCATCGGGGAAAGTGAAGTGATACGAAAAGGTTCCGTCCGGGCGGAGGTGGATTTCCCGGCCGTCGACGGTGACTTTGG
>RGTE01000141.1 GCA_010025475.1 Verrucomicrobiota bacterium | reverse complement strand
AACAGGGGCTGGAGAGGAGGGTTGCCCCCCCTTGTCGGAATCCCATACGATTTAGGAGTATGTCGGAAAATAATCCGATCCCGTCCGTGTTGTCCAAAGAGATGCTTTTGGAGATCGGTGGATGGCGCGCAATGCAGGAGGGTCGCTCCTTGTGGGAGGCTGGGAAGGTCATGTCGGTGGATTGGGTCGATCCCGTGCTGGGAGGGGTGGTGCAGGCGGGCACGGGCACGGTCAATGCCCGTCTGAAGCTGGGCAAACGGCTGGCGGATGTGGAAAACCTCTGTAGCTGCCGACAGGCCCGCGAATACGGCACGGTCTGCCCGCATGTGATTGCCCTCAGCCTGAAATATCTTGAGAGGAACGGGAAAGCCGCGACGTCGCCCGCGCCCCGTTTGAATGGCCACGTGGCCGGGCCGGTGGCGGCGGCGGCGAGAGCGTTGGCGCCGAGGTTTCCCCGGGTCTTGGGGCAACTGGCGGGCAAGGGATCCAAGCCCCTGGCCTTGGAAGTCCATCTGCCTCTGGATTTCGGCAAGTCTTGGCGTGCCGGAAAGATTCCGCTGACGGTGGAGGCGTCAGTCGATGGTGGGCCGACCAAGAGCCTCGATGCGGTGCCGGTTGACAAGGTGGAGCCGTACATCGTCGACGAGTCCGACGCGGCCCTGCTGACCATGCTCGAAAAGATGGAGGGGGCCTCGGTCCACGGGGAGGCGGAGCTGACGGCAGCGGACCGCGACATGTTTTTTCCGGTTTTACTGGGACATCCGCGGGTGTTTGTCGGTCGCCGGAAGCATCTGTCCGTTAGCCGTGCAGCGGAGGGTACCCGGTTGAAGGCGGATCTGGACCCGGCAGGGGTTTTGCATCTGGAGATTGTCCCCGCGGCGGCGGGACCGGAAGGAAGCGAGATTTTGGAAGCTGCCAACGGCCGCTGGCTATGGGATGGGGAGCATCTCGAGCTTCTGGACAGCCTGCCGCATACCTACGAGGGGTTGCGGAAGGGGCCGCGTTCAGTGGCGCGGGAGGGGCTGGCCAATTTCCTTCAACGGGAAATGCCGCTTTTGGAGCGGCACGTGCGCTTAGAAGCGGGGGAGAAGCTGCGGCAGCTCCAGTTCGAGACCATGCTTCCGAAATTCCGGGTGGAGCTGGATGGGTTGCTTTCCGGAATCAGCTGTCAGCTGGAGGCGGTGTACGGAAACGAATGCCACATCCTTACCGGGATGCCGGGACAGAACGAGGGAATCGACTCCTGGGTGCCGGATGCAGCCGATCCGAGAAGATACCGGGTCCGCGGCCGCGAGGCCGAACGCGTTGCCCAGCGGGAGCTTTTGGCCGCCGGATTTTTACCGGGTCAGCGGGCGGCCGAGAGATACACGCTCGCCGGGGAAGGGAAAGTAGGCGCGTTTTTGGCCAACGTCCTCCCGCGATGGAAAAGGAAGTGGGAGGTGAAACTAACGCCAAGGATGGAGTCCCTGCTCGGCCGGTGTGACTACATCGCGCCGGAGATCACCCTGCGGGACACGGGCGGTTCCTGGCTCACGGTGGAGGTGGATTTCAAATCCGGAGCCGGCGGGGATTCGCTGACGCAGGCGGAGGTGCAGCGGTTGCTTCAGACCGGCTTGAGCCACCACCGTCTGGCCGGCGGCAGGATTGCGCTGGTGCCCACCGACGAGGTGGCGGAGTTCAGCGAGGTTTTGCGGGATTGTCAGGTCCGGCAGGACGGCAACCGGTACCGGTTGGAGAAGAGATATCGCGGATATTTCGGCGAGGCGCTCAAGGGGACCGGCTGGGCCCTGAACGGGCGTTCCAACTGGAAACCGCCGGAGGAGCTGGTCCATTTTGAGGAGGCCAAACTTCCGGCGCGGCTGGAAAAAATCGCCCGTCCCTACCAGAGGGAAGGGATCGGCTGGCTCCAGTATCTTTCCCGGAACCATTTTGGCGGCGTGTTGGCGGATGAGATGGGGTTGGGCAAAACCCTGCAGACCCTGGCCTTCCTTGAGCTGCGTCGGGCCGAGACCAAGTCCAAGTTGCCCTGTCTGGTGCTATGTCCGACCAGCCTGGTGATGAACTGGATGGACGAGGGAAAGAAGTTTGCGCCCGGGCTGAAAATGCTGGCCTTGTACGGGGCTGGCCGAAAAAGCCTTTTCTCCAGGATTCCCGACCACGACCTCATTGTCACGAGCTACGCTCTGTTGCGGCGGGACATCGCGGAGTACGAGAAGCTGGAGTTCGACACGATCGTCCTCGACGAGGCCCAGAGCATCAAAAACCGCACCAGCCAGACAGCGGTTTCCGTGAAAAAACTGGTCGGGGAACACCGCATGGTGCTGACCGGTACGCCCCTGGAAAATTCGTTGCTCGATCTCTGGTCCATCTTTGACTTCCTCATGCCGGGATATTTGGGCACGGCAACGGATTTCCGCGACCGGTACGAGATTCCGGTGGCGAAGCTCGGCGACGAACGGGCCCAAAACCGCCTACGGCAACGAGTGCGGCCCTTCCTGTTGCGGCGCACCAAATCCGAAGTGGCCAAGGATCTTCCCGCCAAGATCGAGCAGGTGGCGTGGTGCGAAATGACCGATGAGCAGAAGGGTGTTTACCGGCAGATCTTGGAGGAGGGTCGCAAACAGGTCAGCGAGTTGTCCGGCAAGGAGTCCGGCGGGCGCGACCGCATTGCGGTGCTCACGGTTCTCATGCGGTTACGGCAGGCGTGCTGCCACCTGGGGCTTCTGCCCCAGAACGGGAAGACCTGGACCGAGCCGTCCGGGAAGATGGAGTACTTCCTCGATCGGTTGGAGGAGGCGATTTCCGGAGGTCACCGGATGCTGGTGTTCAGTCAGTTTGTTTCCCTGCTGAAGTTGGTGCAGGCCGAGCTGAACCGCCGGAAGATCCCGCACTGTTACCTTGACGGTGGCACGGTGGACCGGGCGGGGGAGGTGGACCGGTTCCAGCGCAACCAGGAGATCCCGGTGTTTTTGATCAGTCTGAAGGCGGGAGGCACGGGACTGAACCTCACCGGGGCGGACACGGTGATCCATTTCGACCCGTGGTGGAATCCGGCGGTGGA